>QFXC01000003.1 GCA_003349885.1 endosymbiont of Galathealinum brachiosum
TGCGATCAGTGCTGCGGTTGAAGACTATTTGAGTAAGAAATAAATTTAGTTAAATATAAGCTTTAAGTGTGATGAGAGGCCTGCAGTTTTGCGGGCTTTTTTATTGTGTTGTCCTAAAAGGTAAATAAATGAGCGGATGCCTGAATTTTATATGTGGTATTTAGTCAAAAATTTTATAGTGCATTGATATCACACAGGAAATAACGCTCAGCAACAGGTATACTATGCGCCAAATATTAAAACCTGATTTATAAGGAATCTATCGTGCTCGAAGCCTACCATAAACATGCTGAAGAACGTGCTGCAGAAAGTCTACCTCCATTAGCGCTTGATGCTCAGCAAGTTGCTGATTTAATAGAATTAATCAAAAATCCTGGAAAAGAAAATCCAGAAGAACTGATGGGGTTACTGGTGCATCGTGTACCACCTGGAGTTGATCAGGCGGCTTATGTTAAAGCAGCATTCTTATCAGCTGTGGCTAAGGGAGAGGTTAGCTGTGATCTAATTTCACGTGTAACAGCGGTTGAAATACTGGGTACGATGTTAGGTGGTTACAATATTCAGCCATTAATTGCCTGTCTTGATGATAGTGCAACGGCTACTGCGGCTGTTACTGCGCTTTCTCATACGTTGCTTATTTATGATGCGTTTCATGATATTGCTGAAAAGGCTAAAACCAATAAGTTTGCTCAGCAGGTAATAGAATCATGGGCGGCGGCGGAGTGGTTTGAAACTAAATCTGAAATGCCTAAGGAAGTTACGGTAACGGTTTATAAAGTACCGGGTGAAACTAATACGGATGATTTATCTCCAGCAACAGAAGCCTGGAGTCGTCCTGATATTCCATTGCATGCCAAGTCTATGTTAGTTGCTAAAATGGAAAACCCATTAGAAACAATTGACGAGCTTAAAAAGAAAGGTCACCCGATTGCATATGTAGGTGATGTTGTAGGTACAGGTTCTTCACGTAAATCGGCGATTAATTCTGTGTTATGGCACATGGGTGAAGATATCCCTTTCGTTCCAAACAAACGTGAAGGTGGTGTTGTATTAGGTGGCAAGATTGCACCGATCTTTTTCAATACTGCTGAAGATTCAGGTGCATTACCGATTGAGTGTGATGTTGAATCAATGGAAACCGGTGATGTTGTTACGATATTTCCATATGCCGGTAAAATCGAAAAAATGGATGGCACTGAAATTTGTAAATTTGATTTACGACCTTCAACGATGCCGGATGAAGTGCGCGCAAATGGCCGTATTGCATTAATTATTGGCCGTGGTTTAACAACCCGTGCACGTGAACATCTGGGGCTTCCTGCTAACGATACATTCCTGAAACCGGTAGATCCTGTAGATACAGGTAAAGGTTTTACACAGGCGCAAAAAATTGTGGGTCGAGCATGTGGTGTTACGGGTATTCGCCCCGGCACATATTGTGAACCTGTTATTACTACAGTTGGATCACAGGATACAACCGGTGCAATGACACGAGATGAGTTAAAAGAATTAGCCTGTTTAGGTTTTTCAGCTGACTTAGTTATGCAGTCTTTCTGTCACACTGCAGCTTATCCAAAACCGATTGATATAAATCTACAACATAACCTGCCAGACTTTATGCAATCACGTTCCGGCGTTTCACTTCGTCCAGGTGATGGCGTAATTCATTCGTGGTTAAATCGAATGATTTTGCCAGATACAGTGGGTACTGGTGGTGATTCACATACTCGTTTCCCAATGGGCATTAGTTTCCCGGCGGGTTCAGGTTTAGTTGCATTTGGTGCAGCATTAGGTGTTATGCCATTAGATATGCCTGAGTCGGTATTAGTTAGATTTAAAGGTGAAATGCAGCCCGGAATTACATTACGTGATCTGGTTAATGCAATTCCTTATGTTGCTATTCAAAAAGGATTATTAACGGTTGAGAAGAAAGGCAAAAAGAACGTCTTTAATGGCCGTGTATTAGAAATTGAAGGTTTACCTGATTTAAAAGTTGAGCAGGCATTTGAATTATCTGATGCATCAGCTGAGCGTTCAGCAAATGGTTGTTCTGTTCGTTTGAATAAAGAACCTATCATTGAATACTTAAAATCAAATATCACTTTATTAAAGTGGATGATTGCAAATGGTTACGAAGATCAGCGTACATTGCAGCGTAGAATTGATTCAATGCAGGCCTGGTTAGATAATCCTGAATTAATCGAACCAGATGCAGATGCGGAATATGCAGAAATTATCGAAATCGATCTGAATGAAATTAAAGAGCCGATTCTAGCCTGTCCAAATGATCCGGATGATGTGAAATTATTATCTGATGTTCAGGGTACAAAAATTGATGAAGTTTTCCTTGGCTCATGTATGACAAATATTGGTCATTATCGTGCTGCGGGTAAAGTACTTGATGGTATTTCAAATATTCCTACAAGAATGTGGATTGCACCGCCAACTAAAATGGATGAGCGCCAGTTAACCGAAGAAGGTTACTACAGCATTTTTGGTAAAGCGGGTGCGAGAACTGAAATGCCGGGTTGTTCATTATGCATGGGGAATCAGGCGCGAGTTGCAGATAACTCAACGGTTATTTCAACTTCAACACGTAACTTTCCGAACCGTTTAGGTAATAACGCAGATGTTTATCTGGCCTCTGCAGAATTAAGTGCGGTAACTGCAACACTGGGTTATCTGCCAACTGCGGCGGAATACATGGAAAAAGTAAAACACCTTGAACCGATGGCAGATGATATTTACCGTTATCTTAATTTCCATGAGATCGCTGAATATAAAGATGTAGCAGATAAAGTTATACCAGTAACATTGGCTTAATCTAATCTACCTATGAAAGCATTACTCTTTGTAGCAATGGGCGGGGCATTGGGTGCAGTGCTCCGCTATTCGATTTCATCAGGTATTTATAACTGGTTTGGTCGAAGTTTTCCTTATGGTACTTTGGTTGTAAATGTTATTGGTTCATTGGCAATTGGTTTGTTATCAGTATTGTTAATTGAAAAATTTAATGTGTCACAGGAAGTTAAACTGGGTTTAGTTGTAGGTGTGCTGGGAGCACTAACTACATTCTCTACGTTTTCCTGGGATACGGTTGATTTATTACAACAAGGATTAATTCAAAAAGCGTTGTTAAATGTTTTATTGAATGTTGTGGTTTGTATTAGTGCTGTTTGGGTCGGTACTGTTTGGGCTAAATCGATGGTTTGAAATGTTTCGTTATTCTCGAATGCTTTTGTCGGGAATGATGAATTAAATTAATATTTTTATAAAGAACAGAATTTAAAATGCTAGATCAAAAATTATTAAGAACAGACATAGACACTATCGCTAAAAATCTGGCGAAACATGGTTATGAATTAGATGTAAATAAATTTAATGACCTCGAAGTAAAACGTAAAGACCTGTCTGTAAAAACACAGGACTTACAAAATGAGCGTAATACAAAATCTAAAGGCATCGGTAAAGCCAAAGCTAATGGTGAAGATATTGCACCATTATTGGCAGAAGTATCAACATTGGGTGATGATCTTGATGCAGCTAAAAAACAGCTCGATGAAGTGCAGTTGCAAATTCATGAAATGATGATGGATATGCCAAATCTTCTGGATGATTCTGTTCCAGCGGGTAAATGTGAAGATGATAATATCGAAATCAGAAAATGGGGAGAGCCCGTTGTTTTAGATTTTGAAGCTAAAGATCATGTGGAGTTAGGCGCGCCTAACGACTGGTTAGATTTTGAAACTGCAACGAAACTTGCAGGCTCACGTTTTGTGGTTATGCATGGTGCTATGGCAAGAATGCATCGTGCGTTAATTCAATTTATGTTAGACCTGCATACTTCTGAGCATGGTTATGAAGAAGTTTATGTGCCTTATATAGTTAATACAGATAGTTTACGGGGTACGGGGCAGTTACCTAAATTTGAAGAAGATTTATTTAGCTTTACTGGTGAAAGTAATTATTACCTGATTCCAACAGCTGAAGTGCCTGTTACTAATATTGCAAGAGGCACTATTGTTGATGCCAAAGACATGCCGGTAAAATATACTTCGCATACCCCCTGCTTTAGATCAGAAGCAGGATCTTATGGCCGGGATACCCGTGGTATGATTCGCCAGCATCAGTTTGAAAAAGTTGAAATGGTACAACTGGTGAAACCTGAAGATTCCTGGGCAGCATTAGATGAATTAACAGGACATGCGGAAAAAATATTGCAGAAACTGAATCTGCCTTACCGTGTATTAACACTATGTGCAGGTGATACAGGTTTTTCAGCAGCAAAAACGTTTGATCTTGAAGTCTGGTTACCCGGGCAGCAGGCTTACCGTGAAATTTCATCCTGTAGTAATTTTATGGATTTTCAGGCGCGTCGTATGAGTGCCAGATGGCGTAACCCGGAAACAGGTAAACCTGAATTACTACATACGGTTAACGGTTCTGGTCTGGCAGTTGGACGTACATTAGTTGCGGTGCTGGAAAACTATCAGCAGGCAGATGGCAGTATTCATGTGCCTGATGTCCTACAGCCCTATATGGGTGGTGTGACGGTTCTGCAGCCCTAGGGCTAGGATGCCCCTGATTTGTTGATTTGCGCTATTATGGGATAAGAAAATAAGTTTTTATCCTTTATCAGGAGATGGGCGTGTTAATTATTAAATTAGACAAAGAAAATTCAATTGTTCTGATTGAACCTACTGGTTCACTGGATGTAAAAGACTTTCAGGCGGCAGCGGAAACTATCGATCCTTTTATTGAGAAGTGCGGCAAGCTCAATGGTCTTATTATTCACCGTGAGTCTTTTCCCGGGTGGGATTCGTTTTCTGCATTAGTTTCGCATCTTAAATTCGTAAAAAATCATCATACTCATATTAAACGTATCGCATTTGCTACTGATTCGGTAGTAGGGACGCTGGCCGAGTCTCTGGTTAGTCATTTTGTTGATGCTGAAATAAAACATTTTACTTATGCTGAGCTTGAACAGGCAAAACAGTGGATTCTTTCCTGAAATTAATTGTCAATTTTAAAATCAAAATGCAGTTTGGATCATTTATTGCTATGTTTAATATATCAATAAGCTATCTGTAATAAATGTGACTACCCATGATTAAAACAAATAAAGGCCGCTGGTATATAAAACAGGGAGAAAGTGTTCAGGGGCCATTTCCAAATAAACTCATTGGTTCGTATCTGATACTCGGCAGAATAACGCTGGATACATTAGTTAGTCAGGATAAGAATAACTGGTCTCCAGTTAGTGAATATTCTGCCATGGTGCCAGAGGTGGTAAAAGAAGCGGGCACCAAGCAGGGTGACCGTGCACTGATGCTGGCGCGTATTCGTGAAGACGAACGTAGCTCAAAGGTTAACGAAGATGATGATATTGATAATCGTCGTGAAGATGAAGAGCAGTTAATGCAATTACATCGTCAAATTCGAGACGATGTAATGAAGAGTTATAAAGTTAATTCGCATAGTCGTATTGTTTATATAGGTATAGTCGGTTTTCTATTGCTCACGTTTATTGGTTTATATATAAGTGATAGCAGAGATGATTTCAAACTGGCAGACTGTGATGCTCCAGCAAAACCGGGAATTAACTGGTCGGCCTGTAATAAACAGGGTGAAACATTGCGAAATCGTGACTTAAGACAGGTTAATTTCCGCAGTGCCAAGTTGCAGATGGCAGATCTGTCAGCGACTCAGTTACAGAGTGCAAATTTGGCTTATGCAGATCTCTCCCAGTCAATTCTCATTTCTGCGCAGTTACAGAATGCTAACCTTAAGGGAGCTAATTTACGCAAAGCAAATTTACAGGGAGCAGACCTGTCTGCTGCCAACCTTTCTTATGCCGAGTTGGTTGGCAGCAAGTTGCAGGGGGTAAATTTAAATCAGGCGATATTTGATCATGCAATCTGGGTAAATGGTGAGAAATGCCTGCCTGGTTCAGTGGGTGCCTGCCTGTTACCTGTTGAACAATAACATCCTTCCGGTGGCAATTAATTGCCGCCAACTTTCTGTCATTACCCGTTAATTGTATTCTTTTTTTGTAAAATTATACTAACAATATTCATTATCTGTATGTCTAACTTGTTGATAAATATTGATTAATTAATATACATGTTCGAGTTGGCACAATTGTCGCTTTATTGGTGATTAAGACTAAATCGGGAATTACCAACATGCAGAGCCAAACCTCAACACAGGAAATGATCAAAGAACTGAAAGAGGTCAAAAATATTTTTACAAATATTGAGAAGTCGGAGTCAAAAGGTTTTAGCCGTGAGCTAGAACAACAGGCAAGACTTGATCTGGCCGTTTCATTGCAAATGTCACTTGATGTGGACTGGGTGATTAACAAATTCATGGAACACATTCATTCATATCTTCTGTTTGATGGTTTTGCTTACAACTGTGCCGAACCTAATACACAAATTAAATATTCTCGTCAAAAGGGTCATCACTGTTCATATAATTTACATATAGAAGATGTTGATCTGGGTAAGTTAGAGTTATTCAGGGGACGTAAATTTGCGGAGTCTGAATTAGTGCTGCTGGAAAATATGCTGACTCTTCTGGTTTATCCGCTGCGTAATGCAATTGTACATAAACAGGCAGTGTTGTTAGCTCATTCAGATGCTTTAACCGGTGTAAAAAATCGCTCTACATTTAATGAATCTTTAGACCGTGAAATAAGCCTGGCTCAACGTCATGGTCAGGACTTCACAATGCTGGTAATCGATATTGATTTCTTTAAAAAAGTAAACGATATATTTGGTCATAAAGTGGGTGATGATGCATTGATACTGGTTGCCGATTCAATACAGCAATGTATTCGTACTACGGATATGTTATTCCGTTACGGTGGTGAAGAGTTTGTTGTTTTATTAGGTAATACGGATTGTGAAAGATCTTATATTATAGCTGATCGTATTTTAGAATCAGTTAGAGAAATTGAGCTGAAGGTAAAAGACATGCTTGTAGATCTAACAGTGAGCATTGGAATGGCATGCCTGAATATTCAGGATAATGGTGAAAGCCTGTTTAATAGAGCAGATACGGCAATGTATTCAGCAAAAAATGATGGCCGTGATCAAATTATAGTAGCCTGATGAATATATCGATGTATCATACTGATGCATCGATATGCAGTTTATTCTACTAACCCACTCTCGAGAAATATCAAAGAAGACCAATACAGGTCAGCTGGTTCAACAGCTCATTCCAGATACACAAATAATAATCTGGCAACGTACACAGCCAGATAAAAAATTATTACAATTAATTAAATCAGGTGCTACAGCACTTGTTTACCCCGCAGAAGAAACAACATTATCTGTTGATCCACAAAGTTTTGAAAATTTTATATTAATAGATGGTACCTGGCAGGAAGCACGAAAAATTTATAATCGTAGTCCTTATTTACATCCGCTTCCAAGAGTGCAGTTATCATCTGAAAAGGTTTCTAATTATAGTTTAAGGCGAAATCAGATTGAAGGTGGTTTATGCACGGTAGAGTGTGTTGCTGAACTGTTGAGAGAGAACTCATGCTCAGGTCTGGCAGACGAGCTGGATGTTTTATTTCATCAGTTTATGGCTAAAATTTAGTTGTAAACTATTGTCTGGAAACTATATCTTTACCTTCTCCCTGAATCGGATGTCTGTGTTTTTAATCCGTTAAAGTTTCTGATTTGATGGTTGTAAAATCGAGAGTAAAAATTATCTGATTGATTTTAAATCTTATATTAAGCATCATAAACAAATGAAATCTACTCCAGTGAATCCTGATCCAATTAAATTATACAGCGCTGAAGCGACGCGTAATCTTGACGCTATTGCCATTAATGAATTTAAAATTCCCGGTTACGAGTTAATGAAACGTGCTGGAAAAGCCACAATTAATCATTTGCAAAACACCTACCCTCTGGCAAAAGAAATACTTATATGTTGTGGTGCTGGTAACAATGCGGGTGATGGTTATGTCATTGCCAAGCTAGCCAAACTTGCAGGTTTAAATGTAAAAGTGATTAGTCTGGTAGAAACAGGCAAATTAAAAGGAGATGCAAAACTTGCCTGGCAAGACTGGAATTCTCAGGGTCAGCAATTAAGTCGGTTTTCAGATAAATTATTACAAAAAAGTGATGTGATTGTTGATGCCTTATTAGGTACCGGTTTGAAAAGACAGGTTGAAGGTGAATGGGCTAGCTTAATTAAGGCGATTAACAGTAGCGGCAAACCGGTCATTTCAGTTGACATACCTTCAGGGCTTTGTCCGGATACAGGGGCAATTGCTGCTCATGCTGTAAAAGCAAATTCGACGATGACGTTTATTGCTTTGAAAAAAGGCATGTTTACTCACCTGGCTGTGGATTATTGCGGAGAAATTTTATTTGATAACTTATCACTTCCGTCAGGTGTTTATAAGCGTCAGGATGAGCAGGCTCATTTACTGGACTGGGAATATCTGAAAAGACAAATTAAGGTTAGAAAATCCAGTTCACACAAACATCAGTTAGGGCATGTATTTATTCTGGGTGGGGACAAAGGAATGCCCGGAGCGATACGAATGGCAGCAGAAGCAGCACTCAGGTCGGGTGCAGGTCTTGTGACTGTTGTGAGTCATAAAGAGCATGTGGGTGTTTTACTGGCAGGGCGCCCTGAATTGATGTTAAGTGCAAGTGATGATGGCCATGTTTCACCAGATCTGCTTTCTAAAGCATCTTCAATTGTTATTGGGCCGGGGTTAACTGATAGTTTGTGGTCTCAGAATTTATTGTCTTCTGCACTGGAAAGTTCTGCCCCAAAAGTAATTGATGCCGGGGCTTTGCGTTTGTTAAGTGTAGAGGATGGACCACGTAATGACTGGGTATTGACGCCTCATGCGGGTGAAGCTGCGGCTTTACTTATTGACCATAACGCAGAGAAAGAGAGTTTGAATGCCAGTGCCATTCAGGAGTCGCGTTTTACCAGTATCGAAATGTTACAGTTAAAGTATGGTGGGCAAATTATTTTAAAAGGTGCGGGCAGTTTATTGTTATCACCTGATCAGCTGATTCAGCTGTGCCCCTATGGAAACCCGGGAATGGCATCTGCAGGAATGGGTGATGTATTAAGTGGACTCGTCGGCAGCTTAATTGCTCAGGGTTATGAGCTGTCGCTGGCAAGTAGTCTGGCTGTTTGTATTCATAGTATGGCCGGGGATATGGCTGCAGCAGATGGACAAACCGGTTTACTGGCAAGTGATTTATTTCCCCATATTCGACAGTTGATGAATACATAAAGTCATGATAAATAAACTGGAATTTTTTTTAAAAGATGAAACAGCGCAGCTAACGTTAGCTGCTTCTATTGCTACCAGCACGCAGCCAGGCACTGTCATTTTCCTTGATGGTGATCTGGGAACAGGCAAAACAACACTGGTTAGAGGCTTTTTGCACTCACTGGGTTTTACCGGGAATGTGAAAAGTCCAACTTATACGCTGGTAGAGCCATATCTTATTGGTAAACAACAGATATATCATTTTGATTTATATCGCCTGAGCACACCTGATGAGCTGGAATATGCGGGTGGCCGCGATTATTTTGACGGACAGTCTATCTGCTTAATTGAATGGCCTGAGAAAGCGGAAGGTTATTTACCCGAAGCGGATTTACTTTGTCAGCTTAGTTATAAAAATCAGGCAGGATTTCAGGGTAGAAGCTGTGTTCTCAGCGCAATTACTGACAAAGGTTTGTTTACCCTTGATGCTCTATCTAATTAATTAGATTAGAAATATCTCCTATCTTATTAAAATTGTTAATAAAAACATTAATTCATACTTGCATTTCTCAGGAAACTTGCCAAACTAGGTATTAGATTGATTAATATCCCGATGTGTATTTTTGTTGCATCGAAAAAATGAACAAATCACTTAACTCAGATGTTTTGAGGTGCAAGATGGAAAAACAGCGAAGAAAATTTTTATCACAGCTAACCAGCCAGCTTGCTGGTATAGGTACACTCGCTGCTGCACCGATTTTAACAAACGCTGCAAGCTCTTATACACAAGTTCAAAATATTCGTATTTCACGTGAGCCGAGTAAAACACGTCTCGTATTTGATCTTGATGGCGCGGTAGATTATTCCCTTTTTAGTATGCATAAACCAGAAAGACTGGTTATCGATTTAAAGCAGACGCGTTTAATGAATGCAGGCGTGCTTGAAGAATTACACAGTACACAACTTAAAGGTATTCGCACAGGTGTGCGTAAAATGCACGATTTACGTATCGTGTTAGACCTTAAATCTCGCACTACCCCTAATAGCTTTCTATTAGAACCGAAAGGTAATAATGGCTATCGTCTCGTAATTGATGTTAAAGAACAGGCGGGAAGTAGAAAACGAGAAGTTGTTCAGAAGAAAAAATTGAGAGATGTTGTTGTTGCAATTGATGCCGGGCATGGTGGAAATGATCCGGGTGCAACAGGTCGTTTAGGTACTCATGAGAAACAGGTTACCCTGCAGATTGCTAAACGTCTGAAGAAAGCGATTGATGGTACTAAAGGTATGAGAGGCGAGTTAATTCGACGCTCAGACCGTTTTATGCGATTACGCGAGCGAATTAAAAGAGCACATGAGCTGGATGCAGATTTAATGATTTCAATACATGCGGATTCATTTCCGGATGTGCGTGCCAGAGGTGCTTCCGTTTATGCATTATCAGTAAGCGGTGCAACATCTGAATCAGCTCGTTTACTTGCTGAAAAAGAGAATAAAGTTGACCTGTTATTTGGTGATGTGGATTTAAACCATAAAGATAAAATGGTGCGTCAGGTATTGCTCGATTTATCTTTAACCGGAACAATCGAGTCCAGTCTGGATATTGGCGATGAAGTATTAAAAGAGTTAGGTCGTGTTGGGCGTGTACATAAAAAGAAAGTACAGCAGGCAGGTTTTGCTGTATTAAAAGCACCGAATATTCCTGCTATTTTACTCGAAACGGCTTTTATCTCTAATCCTAAAGAAGAGCGTAAGCTGCGTAGCAGTGCGCACCAGTCCAAACTGGCAACAGCCATTTTACGTGGTGTGAATGATTACTTCTCTCGTAAAGCACCTCCTGGAACCTGGTTGTCTGAGGCACAGGAGCATTACACCATTAAACGCGGTGATACACTGGCCGGTATAAGTGATAAATACCATTTGCCTGTGTCGCATCTGCGAACACGTAATTCATTGCGTAATGATGAATTACGTGTAGGTAAAAAACTCTATATACCTGTTAGTTAATCAGATTTATTTCTTTGGTATATTGTGTCTTGTTAAGGAACGTCTCCCTCGGGGAAAGAGCATCTTTCCCGCTCTGTCCCCTTAACCCATACCACCAAGAACTGACAGAGTAGCCGACTCCGTTAAACTATTGATGGCATCACAACAGGGGACAGAGCGCCAAAAAATGGCGTTCTTTCCCCGATGGAGATGTGCCATAACAGTGTAAGCTTTGTCAGTACCCCATAATTGTTGAGGTGGGTATTAGCAACGCATCTTCTGTATCTTCATCTCCATTTTCTTTTTCTTATTCTCAAAACCTTGTTACACTCGCATTTTTCAAATGTAGCCTGTTATTCATGTCCAGTCGTATCCAGCAAATGCCTAACCAGCTTATTAACCAGATTGCCGCGGGTGAAGTGGTTGAGCGCCCTGCATCAGTTGTTAAAGAGTTACTGGAAAATAGCCTGGATGCAGGTTCGACTAAAATTGAAATTGATATTGAACAGGGTGGCACCAAGTTAATTCGTATTCGTGATAATGGTCAGGGTATTCATAAAGAAGACCTGGCACTGGCTTTATCTCGCCATGCCACAAGTAAAATTCGTAATCTTGATGATTTAGAGCATATAAAAAGCCTGGGTTTCAGAGGTGAAGCTCTACCCAGCATTGCATCGATTAGTCGAATGAGTATTACGTCTCGTCAGGTCAATTCAGATGGGTTCAAAGTTCAGGGTCAGGATGAGCAAAGTGCTGAAGTCTCACCCGCAGCACATAACTTTGGTACGACGATTGAAGTACGTGACCTGTTTTATAATGTACCCGCAAGACGTAAGTTTTTACGTACAGAAAAAACCGAATTTAATCATCTTGAAGATGTTGTTAAACGGATAGCGCTAAGTCATTTTAATGTTGAAGTGAGTCTAAGTCACAATCAACGAGTTATTAAACACTGGCGTGCGGCTAATGATCAGAAGTCGATGGAGCAGCGTATTGCTGAAGTATGTGGCAATGCGTTTATCGAACAGTCGCAATATATGTGTTTTGAAGCGGCTAATCTGAAATTACATGGCTGGATCGCTTTGCCCAGTTTTTCCCGTTCACAGGCCGACATGCAGTACTTCTTTGTAAACGGTCGTATTATTCGTGACAAACTGGTTACTCATGCAGTGCGTCAGGCATATCAGGATGTTCTTTATCACGGTCGCCATCCGGCGTATGTCTTATTTTTACAGCTTGATCCTGCCATGGTCGATGTGAATGCACATCCAACTAAACATGAAGTGCGGTTTAGAGAAGGGCGTCTGGTTCATGATTTTCTGTTTAGGGGGATTCATAAAGCACTGGCTGACGTGCGTCCAGAGGCTATTAATTCAGGGGAGCCTGATTCTGTTTCCAGTGAGTTAAATAATGTAAATTCAGTTATGACTCAACCTTTGCAAACATCACTTTCCGGTATTTCAAATTATGGCGGGCCAACTCGTCAAAATAGCATGTCGTTAGAGGTTAATGAGCAGATCCGGGCTTATGCAAATCTATCCAGTTCTAATATGTCAGGTGCTTTGCCTGCTAATGACTCACAACAGAACTCAGATGAATTAAATGAGATTCCACCTCTGGGTTTTGCGATTGCACAATTACACGGCATTTATATCTTGTCACAAACGGCAAATGGAATGGTGATTGTTGATATGCACGCCGCTCATGAGCGTATTACGTATGAGCGTATGAAGCAGGATATGCAACAGGGTGAACTGGCTTCACAGCCGTTGCTGGTGCCAATTAGCATGAGCCTGAGTGAGAAAGAAGCGAATTTAGCTGAAGAGCAAACAGGTATATTTACCGAGCTGGGTTTTGAGTTAGATCGTAGTGGGCCAGAATCTCTGCGTATTCGTCAAATTCCTGTTGTTTTAGCTCGAGCAGATGCTGAATCGCTGGTAAGAGATGTATTATCTGACTTATTAAGTTATGGCAGCTCGGAGCGTATTCGAAATGAAATTAATCATGTGCTTGGTACCATGGCCTGTCATGGTTCAGTGAGAGCCAATAGAAGTTTAACCATTCCAGAAATGAATGCATTGTTAAGAGATATGGAAACAACGGAGCGTAGCGGACAATGTAATCATGGCCGTCCGACCTGGACAGAATTTAGCTTAGATGCCATAGATAAATGGTTTATGAGGGGGCAGTGAACATAGTCGTAAGTCATCAGTCTTAAGTCGTAAGTCAAAGCCGGGGCGCCGCAGGCGCCTGAAAAAAGCTTTTGATTTTGACTTAAGACTTAAGACTTAAGGCTTAGGACTATTTTGTATGACCGACCTAATCATCCAGCGCCCAACCAACGCCCCGACTGACAGCCCGACTGTCATCATGATAATGGGCCCAACCGCTGCAGGTAAAACCGAGTTGGCGATTCGGTGTGCAGAACAATTCGGTTGTGAACTGATCAGTGTTGATTCGGCACTGGTTTATCGTGAAATGGATATTGGTACGGCTAAACCCAGTGCTGAGGAACTTGCTCGAGCACCTCATAAACTCATTGATATTATTGACCCCTCTGAGTCTTATTCTGCAGCCAGCTTTCGCGAAGATGCATTAAGCCAAATACAGTCCACCATCAGCCGGGGTAAAACGCCGGTGCTGGTGGGCGGTACAATGCTCTATTACAAAACTTTACAGGAAGGTTTGTCAGAGTTACCTGCGGCTGATGAGAGTATTCGAGCCCAGCTGGAAGAGGATGCGAAAGCATTTGGCTGGCAGGTAATGCATGATCGTCTGAAACAAATTGACCCGGTTTCTGCTGAGCGCATTCATCAGAATGATCCTCAGCGTATACAGCGAGCCCTGGAAGTATATGAAATAAGCGGTCGGACTCTAACTGATTTCTGGCAACAACAAAGCTCACAGTCTCTACCTTATAATCTTGTGAAAATAGCCTTTTTTCCTGAAGATCGTGATTTATTAAAACAGCGTATAGCAATGCGTTTCCATCAAATGCTGGAACTGGGTTTTATCGATGAAGTCAAAGCATTAAGACAGCGGGGGGATTTAAATCTTGAAATGCCATCTATGCGTTGTGTGGGTTATCGTCAGGTCTGGGAGCACCTTGATGGTTTAATGTCATATGACGAAATGACGGAGCGAGCAATTATAGCAACCAGACAACTGGCAAAAAGACAGCTGACCTGGTTACGTAAAGAGAAAAATGCTAACTTTTATGATGTAAATCAGGCCATTTATCTAAAAATACTGAAAAAACTTAAAAATTTACTATGATCTACATTCAAGGGCTTGAATTATGCATCAACGTCATTATATAAGTGCTTATTAATAATAAATAAACACGCTTCTTTAGAGCGTGTAAATATAAAATTACAACAAATTTTTGGGAGAAACACCATGCCAAAAGGGCAATCATTACAAGAACCCTTCCTTAACGCGCTACGTAAAGAACGAGTTCCCGTATCTATCTATCTTGTAAATGGTATTAAGTTGCAGGGGCAGGTTGAGTCATTTGATCAATTTGCTGTTATGTTGCGTAATACAGTCAGCCAGATGGTATACAAACACGCTATTTCTACTATTGTGCCTGCAAGAGCGATTCGCTGGGCTAATACCCATGATGATGACAATGGGGACAGTGGGAGCAATGGCGGCGGTAATATGTAATTACTGGATACAACCGCGTTATCTAAACGGCTACCTATGGGTAGCCGTTTTACGTATTGGTTTAAATAAAATTATTTTTATGTTTCATATCCATGGCGCGTCTCCCTCGGGCTCAGATTCGGCTTTTACGAGTCTGACCCCTGTTGTAAAATCACCAATAACCATACAGAGTCATTAACTACTCTGCCAGTCTGACAGGAATCAACACAGGGGTCAGACATTAAAAGGCGATATCTGACCCCGACTAAATCAGCTGGTAGTTAAGTAATACGTGTATAATGAACCCATCCTTTCTATATCTTAAAGAGAATTAACATTGTTCGATCGTCCCGGTATTGGCGAGCAGGCCATACTTGTTCACCTTGATCTCAACGCGGAAAGTCAGCGCGAATATATAACTGAATTTAAAGAGCTTGCGTTATCTGCAGGTGCGACTGTGCGCGATATCATTACTTCGCACCGTAAAACACCGGACGCCAAATACTTTATAGGTAAGGGTAAAGCAGAAGAAATAGCGCATTTAGTTGAAGCGGAAGAAATAGAGCTGGTGTTATTTAACCATGCTCTTAGTCCATCACAGGAAAGAAACCTGGAGGCATTGTTTCAATGCCGGGTATTAGATCGAACCGGCTTAATATTAGATATTTTTTCCCAGCGGGCGCGTACCTTTGAAGGTAAGTTACAGGTTGAACTGGCTCAGTTAAAGCATTTATCTACCCGTTTAATTCGAGGCTGGACTCACCTCGAACGTCAGAAAGGGGGTATTGGTTTACGCGGACCGGGTGAAACCCAGCTGGAAACGGATCGTCGTTTACTGGGTATGCGTATCAAGCAAATTAAAAAGCGTCTGGAGAAAGTGCGTAAGCAACGTGAGCAGGGCAGAATGGCCCGGCGTAAAGCAGAAGTGCCTACCGTTGCGTTTGTTGGTTATACCAATGCGGGTAAATCAACCCTGTTCAATGCCCTGACAAATGCGGAAGTTTATGTACAGGATCAGCTGTTCGCTACACTGGATCCGACGTTAAGAAGACTCAAGATAGATAATAGCTCCGAGATCATTCTGGCAGATACGGTGGGGTTTATTCGTCATTTACCTCACGATCTGGTTGATTCATTTCGCTCTACTCTTCAGGAAACAGAGCAGGCTCATTTATTGTTTCATATTATTGATGCCTCGGATGATATGCGTCTGGACAATATTCATGCGGTGGAAACGGTGCTGCAGGAAATTGGTGCGATGAAAGTGCCTCAGATTCAGATCATGAATAAAATTGACCGGCTTGAGATTGAGCCTCGTATTGATCGTGATGAGCAGGGGAAGGTTAAACGAATCTGGGTGTCTGCTATTGAAAATCAGGGGCTGGATCTGATACATCAGGTACTAGCTGAGCACTTTAAGCAGGATCTGGTTAAAGGCTCGTTATGTCTGTCACCGGCCGATGGAAGGGTAAGAGCGCTGCTCTATGGTATAAATGCAGTTGATGACGAGAAGGTGGATGAACAGGGGCAGTTTGTTCTGCAAATTAATATACCCAGACGAGATCTTCTTCAAATGGCCAGTCGGGAGTCAGTGCCTGAGCATTTACTACTACCGGATGATTATGTGGCACCGCTAGAAGATGTCTATTAACACCTTTATCGTAGGCTCTGCATCAGTTACATAGCTAAGTTCATAATATCTAATATGAAAATTGTCTACAACTCGTGGCCGCGAAGTCTCTATTCTTAAATAATTGCCTCACTCATGCCTTCTGTTTCTGTTACAGACAGGTTACAATCCGCTCTCTTAAAAATTGATTATAGCTGGAGTTGCTGATGGCTTGGAATGAGCCCGGTGGAAACAAGAATAAAGACCCATGGGGTAACCGTGGTGGTAACGATGGTCCGCCAGACCTTGATGAAGTGTTCAAAAAGTTCATGGATAAACTTAATGGTATATTAGGTAGTTCAGGTGGTTCTGGTCGCGGCACCTCTTCAGGTAGTAGCAAGGGTGGAATCATTGCATTAGTCGTCATTGCAGCGATCATCTGGTTAGCTACAGGTCTTTACAAGATTGCAGAGGCTGAGCGGGGTGTAGTATTAACATTCGGCAAGCACTCTTATACGGTTGAGTCTGGTCTGCACTGGCATATTCCAGCTCCGATACAGCAGGTACTTAAGGTGGATGTGAGTAATATTCACGAATATTCACTTAAGGGCACAATGCTGACTCAGGATCAGAATATCATTGATATTGAAATCACCGTGCAATATCAGGTAGGTAATGCTGAAGATTATTTCTTCGAAATGCGTAGCCCGGTTCGAACTCTTGGAGAAGCGACTGAAAGTGCATTACGTCAACACGTAGGCCGTAGCACCATGGATTATGTGTTTGGTGATGGTCGTGAAGATATCGCGATCAGCACACAGGAAACCACTCAGCAGATCCTTGATAGTTATAAATCAGGTTTACAGATTCTTCGTGTAAACATGCAGGAAGCAAAACCACCTGAAGCGGTTAAAGCCTCATTTGATGATGTAACCAAATCTGTGGAAGACGAAGACAAGTTAAAGAATCAGGCAGAAGCTTATCGTAATGAAATTTTACCTACCGCTCGTGGTGAATCTGCAAGAATGTTAGAACAGGCTAAAGCCTATAAGCAGGAAGTAGTTGCTCGTGCAGAAGGTGAAGCTAAACGTTTCACAAGCCTTTACAAAGAATATCGTAAAGCGCCTGCTGTTACCCGTGACCGTATGTATATAGAAACGGTTGAAGCAGTTTTATCTCAGTCCAGTAAAATTATGGTGGATGTTGAAGGTGGAAATAATATGATTTATTTACCACTGGATAAGATGTTACAAAATAGTGATGTCAGTGGAAATGCGGTGAAGAGAGCTGGTCGTTTAATTGATAATACACGTAGTAGTAATTTTGATAACACTGACTTTACAAACCGTTCGTCACGCTCAAGGGAGGCAAGATAATGAATAAAATAATTGGCATTATTGTAGCCCTCGTATTAATCGTAGCTTATACCTGCACATTCTTTGTTGATGAGCGTGAAAAAGCAATTCTTCTGGCATTTGGTAAAATTGATAAAGTGGGTTATGAACCCGGTATTCACTTTAAATTACCATTTCCATTTAACGAAGTTAAAAAGCTGGATGGTCGTGTTTTAACGATTGACCAGCGTCCGGTGCGTTTCCTGACTAAAGAAAAGCAACACATGGTTGTTGATTCATTTGTTAAGTGGCTCATTGTTGATGAAGCAGTTTACTTTACGGCTACATCTGGTGGTCGTGAGCAAAATGCAGCTTCATTGCTTTACCGTATGGTGGATGATGGACTTCGTAGTGAGTTTGCCAAGCGTACCGTGCAGGAAGTAATTGCTCAGGACAGAACGAAAATAATGACTGTCTTGACCAGTAATATTAATGCAAAAGCAAAAGAGCTGGGTATTAAGGTTGTTGACGTAAGAATCAAGCGAATTGATTTTCCTGAAAAAATTAGCCAGAACGTATATGAACGTATGCGTACAGAACGTGAACGTTTAGCCCGTGAAAATCGCTCACAAGGTGAAGAAGCGGCTACTCGTATACGTGCAGATGCAGATGCTCAAAGTCAGGTTCTGGTAGCAGAAGCTTTCCGTGATTCTGAAATTATGCGCGGTGAAGGTGATGCGCTTTCTACTGAAATTTATGCAAAGGCTTATGGCCGTGATCGTGATTTTTATCGCTTCTACAGAAGTATGGAAGCGTATAAGAGAACTTTTGCGAGCAAGGGTGATGTAATGCTGATTGACCCGGATTCGGAATTCTTTAAATACTTTAAGAGCGCCAACGGTAAATCAAAGTAATAAACGTTATTACCTGAGCCGGACAGAAATGTCCGGCTTTTGTGTGCATGGATGCACGGTATCTTAAAAATGCAGGAGCAATTTTTAAGGTGTGTGCATGAATACACGGTATTAACTTGTAGGAGCAAGCTTTAGCTCGCGATCAGGAATGCAATAATCTTATGTAATGGCATAAGAGTGAAGGGACTTAAAACAGCTAAATTTAAAGGTTTACAATGATAGCCTGGAACGAACTGCTTAGCGCGTTGGCACTGGTGTTAGTAATAGAAGGTATAATGCCTTTCATTAGTCCGAAAGGCTGGCGAGATACTATGTTACAGGCCAGCAGGTTAGAAGATAAAACACTGCGAACAATTGGTTTTGCCAGTATGTTGATAGGCGTAGTGTTTTTATATTTAATGCGTTAGCTAGAATTAAATCGCATTAACATAATGATTAGTATTATTTATTTTATTAAGAGATTTTTTAGAAATAATGAGTAACACAACATCAAATAATAGTTGGTTATTACCTCAGGGTATTGAAGAAGCCTTGCCTGCTGAAACTGCTCGTCTTGAAAGTTTGCGCAGAAATATACTCGATATATATTCAAGCTGGGGTTATCAGTTAGTGATGCCACCGATGATCGAGTTTCTTGATTCATTATTAACGGGTACGGGGCATGATCTTGATTTACAGACATTTAAATTAATCGATCAGTTAACCGGTCGTTTAATGGGTGTGCGAGCAGATATGACACCTCAGGTGGCACGTATAGATTCACACCAGTTAAAAAATGACGCACCGAATCGTCTTTGTTATGTAGGTACAGTATTGCGTACGCTACCAGATGGTTTTGGCAGCAGTCGTAGCCCGTTTCAGGCCGGTGTCGAATTATATGGTCACGGTGGAATAGAAAGTGATGTTGAAGTTTTATGCTTGATGGTAGAAACATTAAGGGCTTCTGGCATTAATGAAATATCAATTGATATTGGACATGTTGGTATCTATCGCGGCTTAACAAAGCAGGCTGGTTTTAATGACGAGCAGGAAGCAACTCTGTTTGAGATGATGCAGCGCAAGGCGATTCCTGAAATTCAGGCGTATCTTAATGCCCAGTCTATAGATAAGAAAGTGGCTGATATGTTAAATGCTTTGCCTGAGTTACATGGTGGTGAAAGTTGTTTACAGGACGCAGAAAAACAATTCTCAAATGCAGATGTTTCAGTTAAAGATGCGCTGAGTTATCTACAGCAGGCAGTTACAAAATTTAAACAGCGGGTTGGTGATGTTGCTATTCATTTTGACCTGTCTGAATTACGCGGTTATCACTATCACACAGGTTTATTGTTTGCAGCATATACACCGGGTGAAGGTCAGGAAGTGGCACGCGGTGGTCGTTATGATGATATCGGTGAAGTGTTTGGTCGAGCGAGACCTGCAACCGGTTTTAGTACCGATCTAAAAACGTTATTAAATTTATCACAGCAAAAAGTCGCATTAACATCAAATGCTATTTTTGCACCAGCTGATGATGACCCTGATTTATGGAGTGCGATACAGGAATTGCGTGCACAGGGTGAAAAAGTAATTCAATCTTTACCAGGTCAAAAAGGCGGAGCCAAAGAGCTTGGGTGTGATCAGGAGCTTAAACTGGCTTCTGGTAGATGGATTGTTGATTAATTGTATTATCTCAATGAAGGTTTAATCTGATGGGTAAGAATGTAGTTGTACTAGGAAGCCAATGGGGCGATGAAGGTAAAGGCAAAATTGTTGATTTGCTAACTGATCGCGCATCTGCGGTAGTTCGTTTTCAAGGCGGCCATAATGCGGGTCACACACTGGTAATCGGCGATAAAACAACCGTTTTACATTTAGTACCGTCAGGTATTTTACGTGACAATGTAATGTGTTTAATTGGTAATGGTGTGGTGTTATCACCTTCAGCATTATTTGAAGAAATGAACATGTTAGAAGCAGAAGGTATTCCTGCTAGTCAGCGATTGAAAATTTCAGAAGCCTGCCCTCTGATTATGCCGTATCACATTGCATTAGATCAGGCGCGTGAAATCGCCCGTGGTAAAAAAGCTATCGGTACTACCGGTCGTGGTATTGGCCCCGCATATGAAGATAAGGTTTCCCGTCGTGGTTTACGCGTAGGTGACTTATTAAATATGGAAACATTTGAAGAAAAATTAAAAGGTGTAATGGAGTATCACAACTTTGCACTGGTTAATTATTTCAAAGCAGAAGCGGTTGATTACCAGACGGTATTAGATGAAATCACGGGTATGCGTGACAAGATCGTTTCTATGATTGCTGATATTCCTGCAATGTTACATAACCTGCGTAAAGATGGCGCAAACATCATGTTTGAAGGTGCGCAGGGTACATTGTTAGATATCGATCAGGGTACCTACCCATATGTAACATCATCAAACTGTACTGCGGGTGGTGCATGTACTGGTTCTGGTGTTGGCCCATGTGATCTGGATTATATTTTAGGTATTACTAAAGCTTACACGACACGTGTTGGTGCAGGTCCATTCCCGACAGAGTTATTTGATGATATTGGTCAGTACCTGGGTGAAAAAGGTCATGAGTTTGGAGCAACAACTGGACGTGAGCGTCGTTGCGGCTGGTTCGATGGTGTAGCAATGCGTCGTTCTGCACAGGTTAATAGTATTACCGGTTTATGTATTACAAAACTGGATGTACTGGATGGTCTTGAAAAATTGATGATTTGTACTTCATATAATTACAATGGTGAATCTTTAGAGTTACCACCTGTAGGTGCTGATGCCATTGAAAAATGCGAAGCGGTTTATGAAGAAATGCCTGGTTGGTCTGAATCTACCGCTGGTGTACAAAATAGAGATGAACTTCCACAAAATGCACTTAATTATCTAAAGCGTTTAGAAGAAGTTGTTGGTATTCCTGTTGATATTATTTCAACCGGACCAGAGCGTGATGAAACAATTGTTCTGCGTAATCCGTACGAATAAATAAAAATTCATCATGTTGTTACAAAAGCCCTTTTTTAAGGGCTTTTGTGCGTTTAGGGGCGGCTGAAAGTGTCGTGACCTGATGGTGTATTGTCATTAAATGACCCGATCTAATTGTATTATTTATTTATCCTTATTCCAGTTAATAGAAACTGGAGCAAGTGAATGAATCTGGCAATCCAATATTTCGATCAAAATTCACCAGGTGTTATTATCGCGGGTCAAAAGGACGGTAGTGATGATCTGGGTGTTTATTACACAGGTGATCGACGTAACCTTGAAATACTTCGTGACCTGATTAATGAAGCAATTGATCAGTTGCAGGCAAAAGAAGACAAAGATTTGAATGAATTGTCATCGTGAATAAGGCGGATGCTGCTGTTATGGTACATATCCACCGGGGATAGAATGCCGTTTTTTGGCACTCTGTCCCCTGATTGATACCACCAAGAAATGATAGTGTAACGAGTCGGCTTCGTAGTGCTTTTGATGGCATCACAACATGGGACAGAGCGGTAAAGATGCTCTTTCCCCGAGGGATATGTGTCAGGGCAGTGCATGCTCTTAACAGTTAATGTTACTGAGAAATGTCTATTGAAGAGTACAAATAAAACAAACCCTAAACAAACGCTGCAGTAAATCTCTCAACAAACAAATCATAATCAGATGCAGGTAATTTGTTTATACCCGCAGCCGCTTTTCGGCCACCACCGGTTTCAAACTGCCTGCACAATTCATCTGCACCGGTTTTGTTATTCAGTGGCGCTCTCACGCTCACCAGAAAACTATCATCATTCTGATGGGTTAACATCGCGTGCGCACGGTCCTGATTTTCTGTCGCTAACTGATTGGCATACACACCACCTACTCGACGCGCCCATTTCTCATTGGGTAAAATAGTTATACTGTGATTATCTGTTTCATAGGCTGGTTTACAGCTTTCAACCTGTGTGACATCTTCTTTATAACCGCTTTCCAGTTTCTTATAGTTGTCGTTTGATTGAATAAATTCAAATGGGTTTTCATAATGGCTAATTATTCTATATAAATCATCGGGTGTGAAAATAAGGTCATCTAGTGATGAGCCATAACCATTGTAATTTATGCAGGTTCCTAGTAGCTCTAGCTGTTGCAACTGGGTGTCTGACAAGTTTAACGGTTTTGCAGCGCTGATGGCTGACTGGTGTAAATTATCACCAAACGCAGCAGTTACTGCCCAGGGTAAAAATCGATTGTTTAAATATGAATTTACTAACAGACTGGTGCATACATTCGGGTCGGTATTAATGTTTGCCTGCAGGTTTTCATGCTCTGGTATATCACCTGCAAAATGATGGTCGAAATATTGAATATTACAGCCGGTTTCCAGTAGTCGGTTTAAATCATCACGATTCTTATCCAGAGAGATATCCAGCACCAGAACCTGGCTTGCAGATTCAGTTTGCACTTTTTTAAGCAGATTAATGTCTCGTTTAACTCCTGTTACAAGCGTGCTTTCCAACGGGTTAGCCAGACGCATTTGGTGCAGGGCGCAGATGCCATCTGCATCACCATTAAAAATATCGAAATATTGCATTTGAAAGACTCTGTTTAAATAATTATTTTAAGTAGTCTATCAAAAATATGGATAGGAATTTACTTATATCAATAACTATTTTTATTCAGCTTATTGAGGTTTAACGGCCAATGGAAGCTGTTTTATAACTGAGTCAGCTATTTCTCCTTTTGCAGCCATGCTTAAAGCGCTTGATTCAAGAAAGAAATTAATCATTACCATTAATAATGTTGGCATGATTGCGATTCGTATAAATACAGTATGTAAAATATCCTGCATATTGGGATCGGGAGAGGCTGTCGATAACAGTAGCCCTAGTGTCATTAAACCTGCTGTTACGGCATATGAAATGAGTAACAGACGGTAACGGTTTAGGGCCAGTTTCCAGTGAGCATGTATAAACCAGTGGTCACCTGCTTGCAAATTTCTACTTTTAGTCAGGCTATAAAACATAATAGCGAGAGAAAATATTAAAGGTACTAATAAACCTGTAATACCAATTTCCAGTATCAGGGTTGCCGGTGTCATCAATAAATGAATTAACGCAAGATTTAATAAAAATATATTATGAGGTGTTTTTGCCTTATCAGCGGTGTATTTATCTAATTCTACTTGCATGGTTCAGAGATGCCCTGATTAACTTTATGAGCTTCGCTCTGATTATAAGGCTAAAGTAGTAATAAAATAATGATAAATGGCATTTTTACTGGAATTGATTCTGCCTCATGTCTGAGATAACTATAAAGTCATGAAGATGTTATAACCAATTACACAGGCTGTAACCATCAATATAACGTTCCAGAATCCTAGCGCTTTAATTTTTGTGGTTTTAGGTTTAGTTTTAATAAAACCAACTACACCAAGACCAGCTATAACCATGCCAATTTCTGCAAAAAATAACGTTAATAACATAGCTATCGGTATGTCGCTTTCCACGCCCCACTTAAAAGTATATGCGCTAAAGACGAGGGTTGATCCCAGTAAAATAACAAAGTTGGGTAAAATCGTTAAAAAAAACCAGACTTTTGATGAAGCATGAGTTTGCATGTTACTGTTATTAACCTTTATCCTGAGATTCAATTTGCATGTCAAAAGACGGAATATTCATCTTCGATATAAATACAAGTACAAAACCAACACTGATAAAGAAAAACGTTGATGCTAAAAAAGCAACAGCGATGGGATCGTTTATACTGTGTGTCTCAATTTTAAGATAAAGCCCGACTACACAGGCTATAGCGAGTATGAAACTAATAATGCCGACTACAAAAGATGTTTTTTGAAAGATGCTTTTTGTGTTCTTCATGTTAGACCTTTATGGTTAGATGCCAGTACTTTTTTGTAAACAGGCGTCGTGTTAAATTATTGACTGGTTAATTGCGCATACAGTAAGGGCAGGCGCTTGGGTAATTCAATTGGGTTTTTAATTACAACATAACTATTACTACCAAACAGGTAAGGTAAATATTCATTACCTTTTGTATCGATGGTTACACAAAATGGCTGTAAACCGGCTCTTCTGGCTTCAAGTATTGCCTGTCGGGTATCTTCAACTCCATAACGACCTTCATATTGATCAAGATCGTTGGGTTTTCCGTCGGTTAGAATCATTAGTAAACGGTTGCCCTGAGGTTGTTCAGTAAGTTGCTGTGTGGTGTAACGTATGGCAGCACCTAAACGTGTGTAATAGCCGGGTTTAATAGCATTAATTCTTCCACGGGTTATGCCGTTATATTTTTCATTAAATTTTTTCAATTGATGAATTCGAATCGGATCGCGTCTTCTTGACGAGAAGCCACATATTGAAAATTCATCACCGGTTGCCTGTAGGCTTTCGCCAAAAAGTAACAAAGTGTCTTTGATTACATCAATAATACGATAGTCGTTATTAAGCCAGCTATCGGTTGATAAAGATAAATCTGCAAGCAGGGTACAGCACATATCACGTTTACCGCTGCGCATTTCTCTATATAACTGATCGGCACTTGCCTGGCCGGCTTTTTTATCACTGGCAAACCGTATCCAGCGGTCGATATCAATTTCCTGGCCATCCTGTTGTCCATTACGCCATTCTCTTGCAGGTGCTAAAGCCTGAAACTGATTTTTGAGTTTTTTTGCGGTTGATTTTAAGTGGTCTGGCAGTTCGCTACTGCCCGGGTTTTTTATCTGTAGTTCTAGAATTCGGCAGTGGTCCTGTATCAGTTCTGCTTTTTTAAAATCCCATTCTGGTAGTAAAATTCCGTCGTTAATAACAATGTCATCTTCAGATGCTGATGGTAAGTCCAGATCAAATTTCAAACGTGAAGATGAAGCGCGTTGATTGTTAGTCACTGCAATTTCATCCATTTCTTTTGCAGCCGTTTCTGCACAATCTAAATCATCTTCATCATCAAGTGAACGATCTACAGCTGCATGTTCTCCCCAGGAAAAGATATTTTCCATTCTTACAGCAATTAACCCGGTGGTTTCTTCACTGGATTCAACTTCGCGGGCTTTTTTCCGCGCCATGTCTTTTACTTCTTTCTGTTTTTTGCTGTGTTGATTGTTATTGTCATTATCCCTGTTAATTGATTTTTTGTTTTGTTCCTGAGGCTGGTATAACCAAAGGGGTACATGTGCCGGGTCAAATTCTGTTTCGGGTAATTGCTGTATTTTTTCGGGATTTAGCAACGCATCACGAATGATTTCTTCTGCCAGTCGATCATTTTCTTCCAGTGTCTCCAGATCAGGGCGATTTTTAATGTGAGCTTTAACCAGACGATGGTATTTTGTTTTCAGTCCATTGTGTTGTAAAAGAGTTTGTTGACATAAAACCTGGTTGTAACTAATCCAGCTATCTATCTGAGATAATTTATCTTCAGGTATTTGAGAGCTAAGTCCTGCAAGCCAGAAATAGAGATCTTCATTTAATTTAGGATCTTCATAAACAGCAATATCTGATGGTAGATATAAAGAATCTTCATTACGCCAGCATGCCGTAATATAGCGGTGATTGCCCGCCATTTTTTGAACCCAGTTACGCTTATTGGTATGTTTTCGTTTATCTGCCAGTTCAATAGATAAACCATTATCTTTATTTAAGGCGCGTAAATAAATCAGTAACCGACCTTTAATATTACTCAGTTCAACCTTTGCTTCAGGAAAGGTCTGGTCAGTCACTTTATAAAGAATCTTATGCCAGAGTTCGCCTATTTGCTCTTCCATTACTTATCCTTCTTTATTTTAAGGGGCACAAAAACCGGACTGGTGCTACGTGCATTCTCATCGGGTTTTTCCCAGCTGAGTAATGAGTCTCCGCTTTGTACCTGTTCGCATGCTGATACACAGGCTAAACAGGTGGTGCAGGTAAATTTTTTACGTTTGCTGGTGCGGGTTTTAAGGCGCATAGGGCAAACGTTGTCACAGGCCTCATTGCAGTCTTTGCATTCGTCAGCACGAGTGCCATCAAATTGAATTGCTCTGGCGCTGTTGTTGCTCATCCAGGCTAAGCTTTGAAATATGCCCACAGCACAGGCAAAACGACAGAAAAAATGTCGTGCAAATGCAAATTCAATAGATAATAAAATAGTCGCTACACCAATAAATAATGACTGGTTAAATGTAAGCTGAAAATTAAATAAATTATGGTAAATCATTTTCGGCGGTAACAGGTATGTCATAAAACTGACTGCCCACAAAAAAGCAAAACCGATAATGGCTAAAAATGTAAATATTTTAAAAACTGGGTTGGTTTTTTGAATGCTGCCATCTGCCTGTTTCTCAGGGAGTTTTTTATTTTCCCATAGAGACGGTTTACCAATGGCACGGGTCATTAATTTGTTAATGGTTTCTACTACTGTGTAATGGGGGCATAACCAGCCACAATAGAGTCGGCCCCAGAAATAACTACTGATAATAAATGTACCGGCAAGTGCAAACAGGGGAATGAATACTCTGATGAGTATATTTAGTGCTGCTTCTGCTGCGCTGGCATCACCCTGTTGCCATTCAGTTAAACCCAGAGTCCAGTTAAAACCCAGTAAAATAAAATTACCCTCAATCAAATCAAGGCGAAAAATATCTAATACAGGCGCAAACATAAACAGAGCGAAGAAAGCTATTTGTCCTAAGTTTCGATAAGTTTGCGTTTTAGTTGTAGGGGCTAACATAATGTTTCGTATCCTGTCGTTCCTGCGTAGGCAGGAATCTAGTGCCTCTGGGTGAACTTAAGGCACTGGATACCTGACCTTGCAGGTATGACGGAAATTTATTTAATCCACAAATGCATCAACAATATCGTGTAAGGCTTTTAATGTGTCTTCATCATCGGTTAAAGGTTCAATAATGGCTGCTGTGCAGGCATCTCTAAATGGGAATCCGTCTTTAACCAGAGTTGCACAATAAATCAGTAATCGAGTAGATGCTGCTTCATCTAAATCATGATCTTTAAGTGAACGAAGTGCGCTGGCTATAGCAACCAGTTTTTCTGCATGTTCTCTTTCAATCTTTGTTTCATTAATGATGATTTGTGTTTCTAAATCTTCATTCGGGTAATCAAAGCTAATAGCGACAAAACGTTGTCGAGTTGAGGGCTTCATTCCTTTTAATAAATTCTGATAACCCGGGTTGTAAGATACAATCAGCATAAAATTATCAGGTGCATGTAAAATCTCACCGGTTCTATCTAAAGGTAAAATACGTCTGTCATCAGTTAGTGGATGTAATACCACAGTGGTATCTTTTCGGGCTTCTACTACTTCATCTAAATAACAGATTGCACCTTCACGCACTGCACGGGTGAGTGGGCCATCGTTCCAGTAGGTGCCAGACTCACTAATTAAATGTCGACCGGTTAAATCTGCACTGGTTAAATCATCGTGACAGGCAACGGTATAAAGTTGCTGATTCATTTTGGCCGCCATATGCTGAATAAAGCGGGT
Organism: endosymbiont of Galathealinum brachiosum; assembly: GCA_003349885.1. Classification (NCBI taxonomy): domain Bacteria; kingdom Pseudomonadati; phylum Pseudomonadota; class Gammaproteobacteria; species endosymbiont of Galathealinum brachiosum. The sequence continues at coordinate 28,212 of QFXC01000003.1, forward strand.
TTTACCACAACCGGTCGGGCCTTTTATTAAAAGAGGTAATTTGTTTTTAAATGCATATTCAAATAACTCCATCTCATTACCAGTTGGCTGGTAAAAGGGTATTTCATCATGTGAGTTTATAGATGTTGCTGCTTCGGTCATGATTGTGTCCTCTTAAAATAAGAATGCGATGGCGATAAAACCGCCGGTTAGTATTACCCACAGGGTAATAATCCAGCGCCAGAATCCTGAAACTGTATTCAGGTGCATAAAAAAATCACCAATTAACTGTACTTTTATAACAGCGATAGTTAGTAAGATAAGGAAAAATGTTTTCCCATCTATTTTTTCTGATATATCACCAACTATATCGGTTTGACCTAATAGCCAGGTAAATAAAGTAAGTAATAATAATGTGGTAAAGATAATATTATTAGTGCGATAGCTTTTTCCCATTGTTTATCTCCCGTTATCTCATGATATAAATTAATGGAAAAAGAATGAGCCATACCAGATCAACCATATGCCAGTATGCACCGCCCGATACCAGACCATCATGATTGTCAGCCGTGTATAAACCTTTGCGTGTGTTCAGCCATAAAACTACAAGAATCATAATGCCCAAAATTACGTGCATAAAATGGAAAAATGTAAGTGATAAATAAAACATATAAAAAAGGTTGGTTGTTAGATTAATGCCTTCACTCATATGGTGTGAATATTCTGTCATTTTCATAATTAAAAATGCACAACCACCAATGATAGATAAAAATAGAAAACGGGTGGATTTTTGTTGTTTATTTTCTTTTATTGCAATGATTGCACTAACCACAAAGTAGCTGCTGGTCAGTAGTGCAATGGTATTAAGCAGTGCAAGATCAGTATTCAATGTAGCCTGATACTGATTAAATAATTCGATGTTGCTGGCCCGTGTAAACGCGTAGGCGGCAAAAAAAACGGCAAATACCAGAAGTTCAGCGCAGATAAAAATCCAGAGTGCGAGATCGCCGGGTGGGTATTTGGTCTTGATGGTTTCTTGTATATACATGATTGTCTCGGTCAAGGGGGTAGACAGGGGTGGTGAGTTGATCGGCTTTTATTAAGCCGATCAACTACCTGTACTTCTTTTTACACTTTCTCTTCTACTGTTCTTTCTTCGCCTCCGATGAAGAAGCTATAAACATAGAGCAGTAGTCCGATAAGGAAGACAACACCTGCGCCTTCACGTAACCAGTAGAACAGTTCGATCTTGTCCTGTACTACCATGAATGACATGGGTTCATCTGAGAAACGTTGTAACCATACCTGCAGAATACCAGCACCTGTTAAGAACAGAGTGATGAATACCATAGAGATAGTCATTAACCAGAAAGACCACATTTCAGCTACCTGAGATGCTGCACTATTACATGCTTTACGACCACGTAGTAATGGCATTGCATAAGAAATGATTGCCAGTACGATCATTACATAAGCACCATAGAAGGCCATGTGACCGTGTGCCGCTGTAATCTGCGTGCCGTGAGTGTAATAGTTAACTGGAGCCAGTGTATGCATGAAGCCCCATACGCCTGCACCCAGGAATGCCATTACCGCTGTACCCAGTGCCCATAAAACTGCAGGCTGATTGGGATGATTTATGCGTCGTTTGTTTACCATATTGAAAGCAAACACGGTCATCATAAAGAACGGTATCGGTTCGAGTGCGGAGAATATAGATCCCCACCATAACCAGTACTCAGGTGCACCTATCCAGAAGAAGTGATGTCCAGTACCAATTAATCCAGTGATCAGTGCCATTGCGATAATGATATATAACCATTTTTCGATAATTTCACGGTCAACACCGGTAGTTTTGATTAATACAAAGGCCAGAATTGAAGCCATGATTAATTCCCAAACGCCTTCTACCCATAGATGAACAACAAACCACCAGTAGAACTTATCTTTAACCAGGTTATCTGGGTTATAGAATGAGAACAGGAAGAATATTGCTAAACCAGCTAAACCAATTAGTAGTACCAAGGTGATAACTGTTTTACGGCCTTTCAGAACTGTAAAACCAACGTTATACAGGAAGGAAAGAGCAACAATTACAATACCAATCTTGGTAATGGTCGGTTGTTCGAGGAATTCTCGACCCATAGTAGGTAATAAGCTGTTACCAGTCATTTCCGCAAGAGTTGAGTAAGGAACAAGTAAGTAACCTAAAATGGTTAAAGCACCTGCAACTAAAAATACCCAGAACATGAGTTTAGCCAGCATCGGACTATGCAGTTCGGTTTCGGCCTCTTCAGGTATCAAGTAGTAAGACGCTCCCATGAAACCAAATAGTAACCATACGATTAACAGGTTGGTATGCACCATGCGGGCAACGTTAAAGGGAATCTCAGGAAACATGAAGTCTCCCATGACATATTGCAAGCCCATAACCAGACCAAAAACGATCTGACCAACAAACAGGCCTATTGCAGCGATAAAGTACAGTTTTGCAACTGACTGTGATTCATATTTCATATTATCTCTACCTCTTAACCTTGAATATTAGGTGGCCAGTCGTTAGTGTTAATACCCGATGCATATTTCAGGAACTGGGCAATTGCTTCCAGTTCTTCATCATCAAAGTTGAACTGGGGCATGCTACGACGACCCGGTACACCTTCTTTAGGGCGACTCATAATGAATGCTTTGATTGCTTCAGTGCTATTTCCATAACGCTGATAAACATTACCCAGTTCAGGTGCAAAATATGCTCCTTCACCTAGTAATGAGTGACAACCAACACAGTTATTGACTTCCCATAACTCTTTACCATGTCGAACCGTATCAGTAAGGTTTTCGTGGTTATCACGCTCAGGCCAGGCTTCATGAGTCTGGTATGTGAGCGCGAGTAAGAGTAAGAAGAAGAACACGCTTCCACCATAAAAGATGTTACGTGCCATTGATTTTGTAAAAACCTCAGACATAGCGCAGTATCCTCGCTGTTATTATTATATATAAGGGTTTATATATTTGTGGCTATATTAGATAATGTTGGGAGGTAAGTAACATTGATATTTATCAAGCGAAAACCACACACTTTCAACTACTTATAATACTGAGCTGATATACTGCGGCTCTATTGTAAATACAAAAATAATACACTGGAGCAGGTGTGCTAACGCCATTACATAAAGAATTCGTTAAAAATATCCACCTATTTGATAACCTGAACGATAGCCAGCTTGCTGGTATCTGGGAACATGCGCATTTACACAAACTTAAGAAGGAGCAATCCCTGTTTTCTCAGGGGGATGAAGTTACCAGTTTCTATCTGGTTTTCAGTGGTCTGGTTAAACTGTTTCGAATTTCTGCTGATGGTCAGGAAAAGGTGATAGAGGTGGTTAATAGTGGTGAAACATTTGCTGAGGCATTGATGTTTCTGGAGCAACCTCATTTTCCTGTCTCTGCATCTGCGCTCAATGAAGCGGAAGTCATTGGGTTTGATGCCAGGTGTTTTTTACAGATGTTGAATAAAAATCCGGAAACCTGTCTGGTATTACTGGGTAAAATGAGTCAGCGAATTCGTGGACTAATACATGAAATTGACCACCTTAGTGTGCAGACTGGGCGAAATCGACTTGCTGCATACTTGCTTGAGCAGGCGGGTGATAGTGATAAGCTGCATTTGCAGATACCTAAATCAGTACTTGCATCACGTCTTTCAATTAAACCTGAAACTTTTTCTCGTATCATTAAACAGTTAAGAAACAGTGAAACAATACAGGTAGATGGCTCGGATATTACGATATTAGACAGAGATCAGATGGAAGATTTCGCAATGGTTTAAGCACCTGCTTATATAGTAAGTATAAAAACTAAAAAAATCATAAAATTGACCTTTGTTAAGGTTGTTCCAGATAATATTGAATAGTATTTTTTCCTTATAAAGGAGAGAGTATGATTTCTATTCGAGATGTAATGACTACAGATCACAAGCGTTGTGATGCGCTGTATGCGCAAGCTGAACTGTATGTTTCTAATAATGACTGGGAAAATGCGCAGATATTTGCAAACGATTTTATTGAAAGTTTGCTATCCCATTTCACACATGAAGAAGAAATCCTTTTTCCTGCATTTGAAGATGCTACCGGCATGCGTCATGGGCCAACAGAAATGATGCGCCACGAACATGAACAAATGAGAGCGCTTGTTAGCGAACTCGATATAGCATTAAAAGAAAAGAATCGAGATCGTTATATTGGCTTATCTGAAACACTTCTTATATATATGCAGCAACATAATATGAAAGAAGAGCAGATGCTTTATCCAATGATAGATACAGATTGTGCAGATAGAGCAGAAGAGTTAACAAAGGATATTATTAGTAAAACTAACCACGCGGCCTGATTATGTGTAAAGAAATTATACTGGATGTACATGAAATGCAGTCTCCCGAGCCTATGGAAGTTGTTATGAAAGGGCTTGAAAATTTAAAGCAGGGTGAGTATTTAAGAATGCTTCATCGTATGCAGCCTTTCCCGTTATATGATATTTTACTTGATAATGGATTCAGGTATAAAGTTACCGACGGAGAATATGGTTTTGATATTTATATGTGGTTTGCTAAAGATAAAAAAACCGGCGAATTAATAAAAAGTTTAATATAAAAATAATAAAATTTAAAAAACCTGGGGTCAACTTAAGGTAAAAACATTGAACTTCTTTAGTTAAAATTAATCTATATAACATGAATTATACCCAGCTATCACTGGATCAGGCTCCCGAACTCTGGACACCGTTACGATTTTTTATTAGTGCGCCAATTTTTGCTATAGCAGCTGTTATTTTATTATTATTTTCCGGGCCTGATGTTCTTCAGCATCGCTGGTTACCAGAAACTCTGGCAATTACTCATCTGTTAACTCTTGGTTTCATTAGCATGATTATGATGGGAGCAGTCTTTCAGTTGTTACCTGTTCTAGCAGGAAGTGAAATATATAAATCAAAAATTAGCAGTAAGATAATACACTTTCTGATGTTTTCAGGAGTGACATTGTTTTGTACAGGGCTTGCTATTTCTGAGCCGTTATTGATAAAACCGGGTCTGATTTTTCTGATTCCCGGTTTACTTATCTTTCTTATTCTCGCTTCATTGGGGTTGTATAAAGCAAAATCAAAATTTGCATCAGCCGTAAGTATGCGTTATTCAGTAAGCGCTTTATGGGTTGCATTATTGTTTGGTAGTTTATTAGCAATAGGTACAGCATGGGATTCTATGCCCTTATTAAGGCAGCTTACAGGTATTCATGTTCTGTGGGGTACTCTGGGCTGGGTTACCCTGATGATTGTAGCGGTTACCTATCAGGTGGTTCCTATGTTTCAGGTAACCAGTGAATATCCGGATATATTTAAGCGTTTTTTTTCTCTACTAATGTTTCTATGTCTTATTTTGTTGTCAGTGCAAATAGTAGCTGATTATTCAAAAACAATTATGATATCAATTGTTAGTCTCGCTATTGTTGCTTTTTCAGCAATTAGTATCAAACTATTATTACAACGTAAAAAAAGATTAAGTGATGCGAGTTTGTATTTCTGGTTAACAGGTTTATCTTCACTTGTAATATGTGTTTTTGTTTATAATTATAGTTATTATTTTGAAGTTAGTTTAAGTGTGTTTATTGGCTTTATTTTTTTTACGGGGTTTGTTTTTTCAATAATAAATGGCATGTTATTTAAAATTGTTCCCTTTCTTGTTTGGCTTCATCTAAATAGAAAACTGGCTTTTACTGAAAAAGGCCTGTCTGGTGTGCCCACTATGAATGAGGTGATTAGCCGTAAAAAGATGCTGCGACAATACTATTGTCATATGGCAGCGTTACTGCTAACGCTTTTAAGTTTTTACAAGGGGGCTGTGTTTTTCTACCCGGCAATGTTAGCCTGGTTATTAAGTCTGGGTTTATTGTTTACATATCTTTTACAGTCAGTTCGACTTTATTATGTGTCTCTAAAAAAATAACTTTCCTTATCGATTTAAAATATCAGCAAGTAACTGTCCATCGGCTGCTTTAAGGCTATGATCGGTTGGTGTTAGATAAACTTGAGCCTTACCTTGAAGGGCGGGTGCTCGATTAAGATCCTGACTATACTCAGGTACGATATTATCAGCTGCTCCCTGACGAACTATAGAATGGTATTGTATTTGCGGATGCTGCTGGTGATTTAACCAACCAATTAAACTGTTTAATGTTGCAGGTCGTAAATCAATTAATGCACCGCGAGAACTTTTCAGGTAACGATAATCATTTCCACCAATAAAGGTTTTAACAATATCCAGCCCCGGCCCTGGACAAAAAAAAGGCTTGCCTTCAATAATATCTAAACCTTCCAATGCACGTGGAGTACCCGTGTTTGGACTAGCAATTGTTATTAGTGAAATAATAGGCAGGTTACTCGCTTTAATTAATGCGAGTCGGGCAACAACACCGCCTGCAGAATGACCTGCTAAATTTATTTTTTCAGCTGGAAATAAAGTATGTATAAAATTTAATTCACCAAGCAGGTGGGATGCCTGTATATGTAAAGGTGCCTCAGCAGGCAGATGTACTCGATAAACCTTATTATCGGCTTTTTCACCATGAGCAGGAATATAGTTAATTTGGTAATTAGGTAATGAGATAACAATACCTGCATTATTCCATCCATTTGCTGCCAGAGTGGGAATGACACCACTTTGTATCCAGGTGTTGGCATTCGCTGACCAGCCATGTACCAGAACGAGAATTTCTGCATGTGAAATCGACGAGTAACTCAAAAAAATGAGTGTATATATTATTTTTTTAATTTTTTTCATAATCTTAGGTACTTGATGATTTTAATAACGACGTGACATCCAGTAAGCATCAACCCAGTAAGGGGTATTTAGTCTGGATTTCATTACTCCACGACTACTTGAGGCATGAATGAATTCGCCTTTACCTACATAGATACCCACGTGGCGAACTTTAAACCCTGTTTTAAAGAATACTAAATCTCCCGGTCGAAGGCTTTTCATCTTAACCTGTTTTCCTGATTCAGACATCAGCTGGGTAGTGCGGGGAATATTCTTATGTAGTTTCTGTTTATAAGCGATATGCACAAAACCTGAACAGTCTACACCGGTTTTTGACAGGCCGCCTTCGTGATATTTAACACCACGCCATTCATTATAATGAGCATAGAGTTTTTTTACTGTTGGCGAATCACTAGATGAAATATTGGCGGGTGGAGCTGAATATTTTTTCTGACCACAGGCGCCTAATGTATTTAATAAAACTAATATGAAAACGAGTCTAATCATGATTTGTATTTATTGCTGTGTTCAGTGGTTCAAAGTATAGCAGAATTGCACTGTTCATTGTTTAAATCGGAGCAGAATAAATTAAAGAATTAAGCTGTTATATATCTAAAGTAATGGGTAGTTGGTGTATGTTAGAACTCTACATTAAAACGTAAATAAAAGAATGCACCATTAAACCCATAAGGAGAAAATTGAGAATAAGGTATGATGCTGTTGTCGCCAAAAATAGGGCTGGTATCGTTATCTATTGTGTCCGGAACAGAGTCGAATATGTTGTGTCCACCTATAGATATGGCTGATATTTTTGTAAGCTGGTATGAGAGTTCAAGATCAGTCATCCACTGTGCTGAAAAAGTTTGTACATCATCTTTAAATTCACCTGCACGGATAAATTTGAGTAGAAAGTGATATTGTTTTTTACTCATATCACCTGTAAGAATGAAATTTTGTCGAGGCTGCGATGATTCAAGATCATCACGTTGGTCTGTTGCAAATATAACCTCATCACCATCTGGTTTGAGTATATCAGGTGTTTTTACATCACCTGTAATCTGTGTTTTATTTTGATGATATAATGCGCTTAACTTTATTTTGCTTCCCCATATTATTTCAGGGGTATAGTTTATTTCGATATCAAATCCATAAGTTTTAGTGTCTACGGCATTAGAAAAATAACGAGCTGCTTCAACGCCTGCGGCCTGTAAAATGGCAATTACTTCGGCAGATGATTCGCCTGGGTCCTGGCTGATTTCACCTGACAGTACAACTCTGTCATCTATTTCTGTATAGAAAAAATCACTTGAAACGGAAAGTCGATTTGAGGGTTGATATATGGCTCCAAGACTCAGATGATTAGATTTTTCTGCTTCAAGATCTGTCGCGCCTAGAGACTTAGCTAAAGGGTGATTAACTGAAAAAGTACCAATTTCAGTTAAATTATCATTAACGGTAATAGTTGCAGATGAAGTATAAAAACTTTGTTGTAAGCTAGGTGCGCGAAAACCGCTGCTGGCTGAGCTACGCAGCATTAAATCCCCATTAGCTTTATATGCAGCAGATAATTTACCATTTATGGTGCTACCAAAATCTGAATAATAATCATATCTAAGAGCAGCACCAGCAGACCACTTTTCATTAACTTGCCCTGAGAAATCGATATATGCGGCATAATTATTACGTGACTGGTCAACTTCATTTTCAGGTCTGAACCCGGGGAAGCCCTGAGCACCGGCACTGACGTTGTCACCTGTATTAGGTCCATCAAGAACGGTGCTGCCACCATGAACCCATGAGGCCTGTTCACCAGCAGAAATTTTATATGTTTCATGTCTTATTTCTAAACCGGAAGCAATATTTATGCTGTCTTTCATGTTTCGGTTAAATTTATTAAATAGATCAAGGTTTAATATTTGTAGTGTTGATTGAGTGCTTCCGCTATCAAAAGTAGTAGGTGATGATAGACCTATTGAAGTGTTTAAGCTGTTATTTACCTGAAAGGTATAATCACTTACGCCTGCGTTGTAACTTACATCCCAGCGAAAATCAGAATTTGTTTCATCTTTTATACCAAGTGTAATTGATGCATCTAAAATTTCCGGACTAATATGCGGTAGAAATCCATCCGGATAGATATTACGCACATTTCGATTATCCTGTGATGGCCTGAAAAAAGCACTGGCTTCACTTTCTCTGTAATCGAATAAAGCAAAGGCATAGTAACTAACATCTCCCGGTCCGGCTATTTCACTATTCATACTGAGTAATAAATCCTGCGTGTCAGCATCACCATAATGTGTTGTTACTGTTGGATCTGCATCGTTACGTGGATCTCCTGTGAAATATTGCTGTCGTGCATCTACTCCCGATCGATTGGTTTCTCCCCGGTCTCTTGCTTCAATTGTAAAATTAATAAAGCCATCAAATGCGAGTGGAATGGCATAATGTAAGTCTATTTGTTTAAGTCTTCCGTCACCTTCATCTGTTGTGCCTAATGTACTGGATATTTCATTAATATCGGTATCAGATTTTAATATAACATTAATTATTCCGGCAATTGCGTCAGATCCATATTGTGCGGCTGCACCATCTTTTAAAATTTCAATGCGATTTATTGAGCGTAAGGGAATCGTATTTAAATCAACGCCAGATGAACCACGGCCAATGCTGCCATTTACATTTAATAAGGTACTAGCGTGCATGCGTTTGCCATTAATTAAAACTAAAACCTGATCTGCTGCCATGCCGCGCAAGGTAAAAGGCCTGACATGGTCTGTGCCATCAGTGATAGATGGGAGAGGAAAATTAAAAGAAGGTAATAAACGTTGCAATACCTTGCTCAGCTCTGTGTAGCCTGTTTTATTCATCTGCTCAGCTGTAATAACATCTATTGGAACCATGCTCTGGTAAACGTCTCGTTGCTTATCACGTGTACCAATATTTACTTTGAGTTCAGTTTCTGTGTCCATTAATGTTTCAAGTGGTTGATCATATAAATCTTTGATCTCGTTTATGGGTTTGTCACGAGACACCGCCTGATTGCTTATAATAATCAGGGTTAAAAATGAAATTATTGAAACATGTTTATTCATAATCAATCTATAAGTGGATGGGTTATTTTAGAAATTGAAAGTAATCTTGAGCTTATTTTAAACCCCGAGTTCTTCGCTGAATTATGGTTAATTGCCAGACGAGTTTTCTGTTTTGCATTATAGAAATTTACAATCACACCATGGTCGCTAAATCCTCTGGTTTCTGAAACTGTCAGAATAGAATGTTCCTGTGCAACGGCAATAATATTTGTTAGTTCATTTTTGTGTGAAGCTGAAATAAATAAAAGGTGGCAGGAGTTTGTTTCATTTATTTTATTAATATAATGAAGGTGAACGGGTTTAGTCTTAATCAGTTTCGTGGAGTAGATTTCATCAAGTAATGTGCCAAATGGATGCTTGCCCAGAATGCAGAGGTCGAAGTGTGTTTTTGTTTCAGGGTGATTTGAAATATCCGGCCAATAGATAAACGATGGGATTTGCCCGAGCATGAGTCCACGTATCTGTGTTTCCAGTTCAGCACAGACTGGTTCTACCATAAGTGTTAACATTAAAAATAGAGCCATAACACTTGCTTTAAGCTTATAGCGAATGGTAGTTATCAATGTTAACTTACAGCTCATATTCTTATCATTTTTTGGGGCTATACCAACATATAGCTTACTATTAACCTAATTTACAGGTTTATTTGTCTTCTTTTTTAAGCTTATAGCTTAGGCATAATGCATACCTTATTTAGTGTTGAATTTTGTAGTGTAAATTACTGGCTTACCTGCTTTAGAATTTCTGCTAACTGTTTTGTGGCGGGGCCTGCCTGATTAAGGTTTGCATAGATAAGGTAAAGAATACTAGTGTGCTTTTGTCCCTCGTTTAAGGGAAGGTATTTAAGTTTTTTATTATTAATTGATGATTCAATTTCCTCTTCCAGTAACCAGCCGTAACCTAATCCATTACTAATAATTTTTTTAGCTGAATCCATGTTATTGACAGACCAGCGTTGTGAGTCGCTTACCCAGCCAGCATCTATTCCTTTGCTTCCAGAGTCGCTGACAATAACGTGTGTTTCACGTTTCAGGTCATCTGTTGTAATTTCCCTATTCAGTTTAAACAGAGCGTGCTCCGGGTGAGCTACGGCAACAAAATTTACCTGAGTTAACTTCTCACCTAGAAAACCCTTTGGTACGAACGGGCTAATCAGGAGGTCTGCTTTAGCCTCACGTAAAATATCTTCAGCACCGGATAAAACAACCTCCTGTAAGCGGATTCGTGTTTTATTACTTAAGGGCTTAAACAGCTTTAAAGCGCTCATTAACTGGTGGGTAGGGTAGGCCGCTTCAACAGCCAGTCTTATCTCGGCCTCCCAACCCTGTTCAAGGTGGTTCGCCTGTAATTCAATAGCACAGGCATCATCGATTAACTGACGTGATCTTTGTAAAAGAATCTTACCTGCTTCACTCAAAACCGATTTACGTCCCTCAATATGTAATAGTTTTATGCCTAGTTGATTTTGAAGTTTGTTTACAGAGTGGCTTACTGATGACTGGCTACGGTTTAACTGAAGTGCAGCCTTAGCGAAACCACCACAGTCAATAACCGCATGGAATGCGCGCCATTGATCAAGCGTAACTTTTGGTGTTCTCATCGCTTTATTATATATCTAAATATTAGATATATATAGCCTATTTTATGCGCTTTTTAATCTAAATATTAGGTTCATAATGTTATTCACATATTAAATATCTATTGGAGAAAAGACATGAATAATGTAATCGAATTAACAGGACGACTATTTCTAGGACATATTTTTTTATTGGCGGGTTTAAACAAGCTGGGAGAAGGATACGCTGGAACAGCAGGTTATATGGATAGTATGGGGGTTCCGGGTGCCTTACTACCATTGGTCATAGCGCTTGAGATTATTGGAGGTTTAATGGTGATTGTTGGCTTTAAAGTAAAATGGGCTGCTTATGCCTTGTCTGGATTTACTGTTCTTGCTGCAGTTATTTTTCATGCAAATCTGGCTGATCAGATGCAAATGATTCTGTTTATGAAAAACATTAGCATCACAGGTGGTCTGTTACTGTTATCCGTTCACGGCGCAGGGATGCTCAGTATCGATAATAAAATTAATAAATAAGCGAATTAACGTTGAAACTATTAGCAGGTAATAAATATGGGTATGTTGATAAAAGGTGAGCTAGTTGATAACTGGCTTGAAAAAGAAATAGATGACGGTGAATTTAAACGCATGGAATCGACTTTTCGTCATAGCGTGAAAGCGGATGGAAGTTCAGAGTTTGCTGCAGAAGCGGATCGTTATCATTTATATGTCTCTAATGCATGCCCCTGGGCGCATCGAACCGTAATTTTTAGAAAACTTAAGAAACTCGAGAAGATAATTGGCTTATCAGTTGTGGAAGCTGACATGTTTGATGATGGCTGGACTTTTGAAAAAAAAGGACAGTATTGCGATGACTTGTATGGTTTCAGGCATATGCATGAAATTTATACCTGTGCAGATAAAGAGTTTACCGGGCAAATAACAGTGCCTGTTCTATGGGATAAAAAACTGAAAACCATTGTAAATAATGAATCATCAGAAATTATTCGTATGCTGAATAAGGAATTTAATGAATTCACGGATGTGAAAACAGATTTTTACCCTGCAGAATTACGTGAACGTATTGATGCTATCAATCAGCCTGTTTATGACAATATTAATAACGGGGTATATCGTTGTGGTTTTGCTACTTCGCAGGAGGCATATGAAAAGGCATTTGATCGTTTATTTAATGAGCTGAATAATGTCGAAAAAATTCTGCAAAAGCAGAGATACCTGACAGGTAATGAGATAACAGAAGCCGACTGGCGTTTATTTACAACATTAATTCGGTTTGATGCGGTTTATGTTGGGCACTTTAAATGTAATTTAAAACGTATTGCTGACTATCCTGAGTTATCTAATTACCTTAGGGAGCTTTATCAGGTGGAAGGTATAGCAGAGACTGTGGATTTTGAATATATCAAAAGACATTATTATTATAGCCATACTAGTGTAAACCCGACACAGCTAGTGCCAAAAGGGCCTGAATTAAATTTTACCGAGCCTCACAACAGAGGTGATAAATTCGGAGAATAAATATGACTGTGAAAATACGTGATGTAACACTTGTGCCAGAAGGTGACGGGGTCGATGTTAAACGCCTTTTTCCTTTAAATGGATTTATGAATTTTGACCCTTTTGTTTTATGGGATCATTTTGACATCGGTCCGGGGCGTGGATTTCCTGACCATCCTCACCGTGGTTTTGAGGCAATTACCTATATGTTTAAAGGTGGTATGAATCATAAAGATAATTTGGGTAATGAATCGTTTGTTATACCCGGTGGGGCGCAACGGTTTACAGCGGGAAAGGGATTGATTCATTCAGAAATGCCGGCAGAAGATAACAATAGTAATGGCATCCAGTTATGGATTAACCTGCCTAAGAAATTGAAACAAATTGCCCCCTCTTACCAGCAGGTAAATGAAAGTGAATTCCCTGTGCTTGAAGTAGAGGGTGGACAGGTGAAAGTTCTGGTGGGTGAAAACTCACCACTTAAATTGAATACAGATGTAATTTACCAGCATGTGACGCTTAAAAATAAATCGAAATATACAGTAGACATAAAGCCTTCAATGCGGGGAATTATTTACCTGTTAAAGGGTGAGTTAGTTATTGGCAAATATAATCTGAAAGCCGATCAGGCTATGTTTATTGAAGATCTGTTTGTACTGGATATATCTGTGAAAGAAAATAGTGAATTTATGTTGTGTTTTGGTGTGCCTCATAATGAGCCGATACGTCAACATGGACCATTTGTTGACTAAAGTAGTCTTTTTTTGAAAAATGAAATTTATTTGTTAATATCATCATTCAAAAATATATTAATAATAAAATTCAATGAAAAAATTTATATTCATCATTATTTTAACGTTAACAACCAGTTTTATGTTTTCCCGGGATCATGCTTTAGATCATCTGGATCCCGGTATCGGGAAAACAATTATTGATACACACGTACATGTGGCCGGCCTGGGTTATGGGGATAGTGGCTGTTTTGTGAATAGCGAAATGCATGATAACTTTCGTTTCCCCGTATATCTGTGGGCTATGAATGTATCGGAAGAAGAGTTAGTTAAAAAGGGTGATCAGATATTAATAACCAGACTTAGTGAGAGTCTTTCACATTCCAGAAGTGTAAAACAGGCTGTCATTCTGGCTATGGATGGTTACGTGGACACCAGTGGTGAAAATGCAGGTAAACTGAATAAAACAAAAACACAGGTTTATGTGCCTAACGAGTACATAGCAAAAGAAACATCCCGTTATGATAATTTGTTATTTGGTGCAAGTATTCATCCGGGACGTAAAGATGCGCTGGCGCGTTTAAGAAAAGTAAAACAACAGGGAGCGGTACTGGTCAAGTGGATTCCATCCATAATGAATATTGATCCGTCAAATAAGCAATATAAGGAATTTTATGAATTAATGGCGGAGTTAAAAATGCCTTTATTAAGTCATGCGGGAATGGAGAAGTCATTCTCTCACGCGGTTGATGAGTATGCCGATCCCGAACGATTAAAATATGCTCTTGAGTTAGGTGTGACGGTTATCGCTGCCCATATTGCGACAACCGGTGAAAATGAAGGTCAGGATAATTTCAGCAGGATAATACCCATGTTGCATAAGTATCCGAATTTATATGCGGATATTTCAAGCTTAACGCAGATTAATAAGTTAAATTACTTATCACGTGCGCTGGAAGATGATGTCATTAAATCAAAAATGATCTATGGTACTGATTGGCCATTGCAGTTTTTTCCACTAATGTCGCCCTGGTATCATATCAATCATATAAGCATTAGTGATGCCTTTCATGTGGGTGGAATTCGTAATCAGTGGGATCGAGATGTAGCTTTGAAGAAAGCGCTACGAGTGCCTGATGATGTTTTTAAACGCTCAGTTATTGATTTAATAAAGTAGAGTAAACAACATATACATATCGCTTTATTCGTAAAATTGACTTATATCAGTTTAACGTACACGAATATTAGTTAACCTTTAAATTCAAACTCAACACAAATCCGAGGCTAAAAATCATGTCGACTGTTACCAAGGGCATCAGCATGCTGATAATGTCAGTATTGATATTAGGTTTGCTGGTAATGATAGTACTGGGCTTTATGCTTGGTTTTTCTCATCCACTACCCTGGATATTAATAGCTGTACTGATTGTTATTCCTATAATTCATGACAAATTAATCGCTACCCGTTTTGTTACCTGGCAGGATTCTTATAGTGTTGGTATAGATTCTATCGATACTGATCATAAAAAGCTGTTGGGTTTGATTAACCAGTTACAGTCGGCGGCACATTATAAAACAGATGATCAGATGATTGAAGATATCCTTAATCAGCTGATTGATTACACCCAGTATCATTTCACTAGAGAAGAGGGATTGATGAAGGAGTGTGACTATCCGGATTTTGATGCTCATAAACAGCAGCATGAAGATATGATTAAACAGGTAACAAAGTATGTTGATGAGTATCGTGTAGATAAAACACGCACGATTGAAGATGTTGCTGTCTATCTGAAAACCTGGCTGGTGAATCACATTAACGGTACTGATCAGAAATATACACCTTACATGAAGGGTAAGGTGCAGTAACTTCAAGGTTTCTACTCTGCCAACTTCTTGTGGTATGGGTTAAGGGGACAGAGCTTAAAAAGCAAGGTCTGTCCCCGAGTTTGACTAATTATGCGTTTCTTTCTTTTGCTAGATTCCAACTCAATTTTTCACCTGTTTTTATCATTTAATTCCAGCGTTTTAACAATAGTTCCCTCGAAAATCTTGTCATACATCAAAATAAGCTTATTTTCTAAAGTACAATAACCTATCTTGACGAAAGTCAAGGTTACAAAAGTGGTAATGGCTTCTACTCTATACCACCAGGGAGGTAGTTTATGCAAAGGCCGAGTTACGCTCTGTTTTTGAATGAATTACCGACTCAAGTACAACTGAACAGGTGTTATTGGGGTATTCAGGTTAGCGGCATCGACCTGTTTCAATAATATCGGCAGAACAACTTTTTATCCATCAGGAGAGAAGAAAAATGCAACGAAGACTTTTATCAAAATTAATAACTGCAACTGTATTGGCAGCCTCTGCCATTGCGGTAAGCCCTATTGCTGCGGCAAAGGCTAAGCAGCCAACCATGAGTGAGGCAGATTTTGAAAAAGCTGACTCACTATATTTTCAACGATGCGCTGGTTGTCACGGTGTTTTAAGAAAAGGTGCTACAGGCAAAAGCCTGGAACCTAAAAACACATTGAAAAAAGGCCAGAAGCGTTTAGAGAAAATTATTGCGCTGGGTACTGAAGGCGGCATGAATAACTTCGACGACATTATGTCGAAGAAAGAAATCAGCATGCTGGCAACGTATATTCAAATTGATCCACCTAAGCCACCAGAAATGTCTTTAGATTTAATGAAGAAACGCCATAAGGTATTTGTTCAGCCTAAAGATTATCCAAGTAAACCTCAGCATAACCGTAACTGGGAAAACTTCTTCCTTGTTATCGAACGTGATGCAGGTAAGATCGCCGTTGTTGATGGTGACAAGCATGAAATCGTAACGCATATCGATACGGGTTACGCAGTACATGTATTGAAAACTGTTGAACATCATGATTTCTTGAAAGCTAAAAATCCTGGTCGTTTCTGGTACATCATGGGTCGTGATGGTCTGATGACTAAAGTTGACCTTTGGGCGAAGCCTGAGAAGATGAAGGTTGCTTCAGTACAGGTTGGTTATGATGCACGTGACGTTGCCGTTTCAGGTGATGGTAAGTACGTAATCGGCGGTGTTTACTGGCCACCACATTTCGTTATTCTTGAAGCTGAAACTATGATGCCTATCAAAGTTGTTTCATCTCGCGGTGTAAACGTTGATGGTAACTATGTTGAAGAATCACGCGTAGCAGCAGTTTATGACACACCTATGGCACCTACCTGGATGGTTTCTATGAAGGAACTGGGTCAGATGTGGCAGGTTGATTATTCTGATATCGAGAATCTACGTATCGATAAAATTGATTCAGCTAAGTTCCTACATGATGGTTTCTTCGATCCAACCGGTCGTTATTTCCAGATTGCAGCGAATGCATCTGACAAGATGGTAATCATTGATACTAAAGAACGTAAGTTAGAAGCAATGATCGATGTTGATAAACTTCCACATCCTGGTCCTGGTGCAAACTGGATTGATCCTAAATGTGGTCAGGTATCTGGTACTACTCACTTAGGTACTGGTCTGGTAACGGTTTGGGGTAATGATCCTAAGGGCAATAAGAAAGCTGCCTGGAAAGAATGTTACACAGTTGAAACTGATGGCCCTGGTGTATTCTTAAGAACACATCCTAAGTCTAAGTATGTTTGGGCTGACCAGACTAAAACACCAGAACCTGAAATTCAGCAATCAGTACAGGTTATCGATAAGAAAACCCGTGAGATTGTTAAAACTATTCAGTTAACTACCAAGAAAGGTTATGCAGCGGTTCACTTTGAATTTAATGCTGACGGATCTGAAGTTTGGGTATCAATCTGGAATCGTTCAGATTCTTTGAAACCTAATGGTGAGATCGTTATCTTCGATGCTAAGACGCTTAAGAAGAAAGCTACCATTAAGGGCTTCTATGCTCCAACTGGTAAGTTCAATGTTTACAATCGTGTTAACCACGTAACGTAAAAGCAGTGCTTGATGGGCGGGTAGAGATACCCGCCCTCATTAAGTTAATAATTATAATTACTAATTCTGACGGACATTAATATGTTTACTCTTTACGGCAAGTTGCTTTCCAGAAAAATCATTATGGGCACCACAGTTGGTGTGGCTTTATTCTTTATGATTATCGGTGTTATTTTCTGGGGTGGTTTTAATACAGCAATGGAAGTAACCAATACACTGGATTTCTGTATCTCGTGTCATGAGATGGAAGAGAATGTTTATCAGGAATATAACAAAACGATTCATTACACAAATAGAGCGGGTGTAAGAGCAACCTGTTCTGATTGTCATGTGCCCCGTCCATGGGTTCACAAAGTAGTTCGTAAAATTCAGGCCAGTAATGAAGTGTTACATAAAGCGTTAGGCACCATAGATACACCCGAAAAATTTGATAATAAACGATTATATATGGCACAAAACGTATGGCGCACAATGAAAGAAACAGATTCTCGAGAATGTCGTAACTGTCATGACTTCTCAACTATGGACCCTGAAAAACAGAAGGGTCGTGCTAAGAAACAACACATTAATGCGATGAAAGAAGGTAATACCTGTATTGATTGTCATAAAGGTATAGCGCATAAGAGCGTGCATGATCAGATGGATGAAGACGAGATGGAAGCGTTAGAAGCGCCAAACCCTGACTTTATCAAGCCAATGCCACCTCAATGGGTTGCTTATTTAGAAAAGAAAAATACAAAGAAAAAACCAGCAGTAGTTGAAACAGTAGAAGTTGCTGAACCCGTAGCCGTAGCACCAGCAGTAAAAGAAGAAGCGCCTGCCGCACAGGAAAAACCTGCAGCTGCAGCACCTAAAGCCGCAACACCAGCAGTTACTTCATCTGCAGGTGGAAGCAGTGTGAACTGGTCTGGTGTACCAGCAAGGGAAGTGGTTTTATTCTACCCAGGTCAGTCTTCAATTGAATGGGTGCTAGGTCGTCAGCATGGTGGTAAGCGAGCCGTTAAGTCGGGTGATCGTTGCTTTGACTGTCATGAAGAAGAGTTAGCTGACATGGGCGCGAAGATCGTAGCCGGTGAAAAGAAAATGAAAGTGGGTAAAGACAAAAAACACGGTATGGAGCCCACTGTTATTCCAGGCAAACGAGGTAGTTTCCCTGTTAAGGTTCAGTCAACTCATGACGGTGAAAACCTGCATATGAGATTTGAATGGGCAGATTCAGAGCATACACCTGCACCGTTTGTTGACGGTGGAAAAATGGACCCTGACAACAAAGTTAAACTGGCAGTTATGTTTGCAACAGATGAAGTTGAGTATGCAGATAGAGCGGGTTGCTGGGGAACTTGTCATGCAGATATACGCAGCATGCCTTTCGAACCTGAGCAATCAGCTGTAGATGCTACATCGCTTAAAAATGCAAAAGACGGTGTAACTAAGTATCTAGCAGAAAGTCGTACTAAACTTGAGTTTAAAGGCCGTGGCGGAAAATCGTTAGGTGGCTGGGATAAACTTAAAGAAGAAGGCGAGCTTAAAGCAGAGTTTGATGCGGGACATTACATGGATATCGTTCGCTATAAAGCGGGAGAGAAAGTATCTGAAAATGGCCATGTATTAACCGAACGTGTGGCACATGATGGTCAGCAGGTTGAGTTTACTGCAAACCTTAATGGTGGTACCTGGACAGTTGAAATGACACGTAAACTGAAGTCTGATAAGCCTGGTGATATAAATATGGATACCGGTGCTGTTTATAACTTTGGTTTCGCAATACATGATGATTACACAACAGCCCGTTATCATCATGTATCAATCGGATATAAGTTAGGCTTTGATAATGCAGAAGCTGAGATTAATGCGGTTAAGAAGTAAAGTTATGTTGTCCTGAATGATAATTAGATCTGGTGTTTTGGCTTACCTGCAAGTAATCACTAATACCGATCAGTCATATTGTTCAGGATGACAACTTTTTTAAAGGTTATATTTTAAGAGGCTAGACATGAAATACAGTTTATATGCAATAGAGATGTTTTTAACATTGATGTTAATAATCGGTTTAGTGTTTGTCTTTCCAATATACCTCTATGCAAAAGATAATGTGGTAACGGTTGAAATCGTTAAGTATAAATTCATGCCACAGGAAATTACAGTTACACCAGGTACAACGGTGCGTTGGGTTAATAAAGAAAAACGTCAGTATCACAGTGTATGGTTTAAACAGTTAAATGAAGTTGAGCCTGATTACATATTTCCTGATGAGTCATACCAGAGAAAATTTGAAACTGCAGGTCTGTTTCCATATAGATGTGGCCCTCATCCTGAAATGACTGGTACTGTGAATGTTAAATTCTAAAGCATTAATATCACTGGTTGGGGCAGGTCCCGGCGATCCGGATTTATTAACACTTAAAGCTTACAAATTAATACAGCAGGCTGATGTAGTTGTTTATGACCGGCTGGTTTCTGAGGAAATTCAACAGCTCATACCTCATGGTGTAAAAAAAATATATGTCGGTAAAGCATCCGGCAAACATCATATGAATCAGGATGAAATTAATACATTACTGGTTACCCTGGCAAAAAAAGATAGAAAGGTTGTGCGATTAAAAGGCGGTGATCCATTTATCTTTGGTCGTGGCAGTGAAGAAGCGGCTTATCTGGTTAAACATGATATAGATTTTGAATATGTGCCGGGTATAACGGCAGCATCTGCCTGCAGTGCCTATGCAGGCATTCCATTAACTCATCGGGGTGTAGCATCCAGTGTTCGGTTAATTACCGGGCATTGTCGTGCAGATAAACCGCTTGATTTGAACTGGAAAAGTCTGGCAGATGAAGATACGACGCTGGTATTTTATATGGGGCTTGCGAGTTTGCCCCAGTTAAGAGAAAGATTAATAGAAGCGGGATTACCTGCATCTACACCTGCAGCGGCAGTAGAAAATGGCACTAAAGATGTGCAACGACGTTGTCTTTCAACATTGGATAATTTACCATCTGATGTTATTAAAATGTCTATTTGTTCTCCAGCTTTAATTATTATCGGTAAAGTTGTCGATTTTGCTGAAACATTAGACTGGTTTTCCCCCATTCAAGATAGAGATAAAGAAGAATTAGATGTTAAAACCAGGCAATATATCGCTGACGCTTAGTTTTTTCGTAACAGTGTTTTTTTCATCAGCTGCTATTGCTGATTCATTAAGTAATCGTCAATTAGAGCTTAAACATCTGATTAAGCATGATTGCGGCTCCTGTCATGGTATGACATTAAATGGTGGGCTGGGCCCGTCACTTCAAACTCATTCTCTAAAAGATAAACCCGATGAATTTCTTTTTATTACGATTAAAGAAGGTCGCCCCGGTACTCCTATGCCACCGTGGAAAAACCTGTTATCAGATGATGATATAAATATGATTATTAAGTTATTACGTAAAGGTAATAGTAAATAATTATCCAGTTTGTCATCCCTGAATGACGAGCAACTTAACTAAACAGAAGATGTTATGAAAAAAATACTCCCTCTAATACCACTATTATTCTTAACAGCCTGCTCTACGCAAAATCTGCGTGGTACTGGTGATATGGGGCTCATTATAGAGCGAGCCATAGGACAGGTTCAGCTTGTCGAGCACTCGGGTAATACGTCACTGGCGACTATAAAAGGTTTAGGTGATTTATCTCATGCTTCAATCGTGTATTCACGTGATGAACGTTATGGTTATGTCTTCGGCAGAGATGGTGGTTTAACTAAAATAGACATACTTGAGCAAAAAATTGTTAAACGGGTTATGCAATCTGGAAACAGTATTGGTGGAGCCATATCACAGGACGGTAAACTGATAGCCGTTTCAAATTACAAGCCCGGCGGTGTGAAAATTTTTAATTCAGATAGTCTGGAGCTGGTTGCAGATATTCCAGCTATTTATGCCGAAGGTAAGCAGTCTAAAACAGTTGGTTTAATAGATGCGCCTGGCCAGATATTTGCGTTTGGTTTGTATGATGCTGGAGAAATATGGGTTGTTGATATGAAAGATATCAAATCACCTGTTATTACTAAATTTAAAGATGTGGGTTCATTACCTTATGATGGTTTAGTTACACCGGATGGTCGATATTATATTGCAGGTTTATTTGGAGAAGATGGTCTGGCTATGCTGGATTTATGGCATCTTGAGAAAGGTGTGACCCGAATAATGAATCACTATGGTAAAGGTAAGACAAAATTACCAGTTTATAAAATGCCACACCTGGAAGGCTGGGCTAAGGCTGGTGATAAAATATTGCTGCCTGCCGTGGGGCAGCATGAAGTGTTAGTGATGGATCAGAACTGGAAACAGGTAAAAGCTATTCCGGTTCATGGTCAGCCGATCTTTGTTATGTCTCGACCTGATCATAAACAAATGTGGGTTAATTTCGCACATCCCAGAAATGACACGATTCAGGTTATTGATACCGAAACACTGAAAATAATTAAAACTTTAAAACCGGGAAAAGCAGTACTACATATGGAGTTTAGCCCCAGAGGGGAGCATGTGTGGATGTCAGTAAGAGATGAAAACCGGGTGGATGTGGTTGATACTGAAACATTTGAAGTGGTTAAAAGTTTAAAAGCGGATAAACCCAGTGGCATATTCTTTACTAATCGTGCCCATAAGATTGGGCTGTAGATATTATGATTAGTATTAAAGCGCTTTTAATCAGTGTGACTGCAATGATCTTTCTGGGTCTGACATTTGAACTGATATTTTTGTTTATAGATATTGGCTATAACATCCTGATGAAAAGTTATCCGGTGACTAAATCGGTCAGGCAACCTCTTTATTACCTGTTGATCTTTTCAGGCCTGTTTATTGTTATGTTTACCGGCGGTTTCCTGACTTCAATGTATGCAAAAAGATATGTAATTGCACATTCAGTGGTTGCTGCCACTATTGTTTGTGGCATTGCGCTTTATGCTACCAGCAGTGGTTATGATTTTACCTTACTGAGTGTTTTGTTCATCATCATTGGAATTGCTTTTACGTTATATGGAAATGTAGTTTACAAACGAAACAATGAAGAGCGTTCGGCTGAAGATATAAGGTAGTTACTAAATTTGCAGATGCTTCTTTTAAATGTAATGTATCAGCCTGTCCAGGTTATTACTCATCTGTAGAAACAGGTGTTTAGGGCTTATATCACCTTGATATAGATCAAAATATGATATATATCATAAAACTCATAATATCGTTATAAATCATAAGTTTATGACCAAATAATTCGAAAATAATATCATTTCACATCGTTCAACTTGTCTTAAGTCAAGGTTTAATTCCATGAAAACTGTAATTTTAAAGTCCATTGAAAACAGTTTCAGGGGATAAGTAACGTCATGGCACTCGATCAAATCTATGATCACGAAGAAATGCGCAAAATCGAACTCACTCAGCGTCTATTAAATGAGTTTCAGCATAACTTTCCTGTGACAAGTACTCCTTATGCAGATATCGCTGAGCGATTGAATGTTGATGAATCAACTATCCTTGAGTTACTCAAAGAGCTGGATGAAAAAAGCATATTAAGCAGAGTCGGCCCCGTTTTTCGTCCAAACAGGGTTGGTGTAAGTACGCTGGCTGCGATGGCGGTACCAGAGCATAAATTAGAACACATTGCTGATATTATAAGTTCATATCCGGCAGTTAATCATAATTATGAAAGAGAGCACCATTTTAATTTGTGGTTTGTTGTTACGGCTGAGAATCAGATGATTTTAGATAAAACACTCGAAGATATGGAGCTCAAAACGGATATACGTATTATGTCATTACCCATGGAAAAAGATTACCACATTGATCTTGGTTTCCCTTTAAAACTGGTTAAAGGAGGCCGTAGTCATGATTAATGAAAGACGCCTGATCTCTGTTTTACAAAAAGGCTTACCACTTGTCTCTCATCCATATGAATCTATTGCCAGAGAAATAAACAGTACAGAAGATGAGGTTATAAATTATATTCAACTGATGCAGAACAAGGGTGATATAAAACGCTTTGGTCTGGTTGTTCGACATCGAAAGCTTGGATATAAAGCCAATGCGATGGTGGTATGGGATATTCCCGAGCAACGTGTTGATGCACTGGGACAATGTTTTGGTCAATTTGATTTTGTGACACTGAGTTACCGTCGTCCCCGACATTTACCTGACTGGCCGTATAATCTATTTTGTATGATCCATGGGCAGGATAAAAAAGATGTTATGAATAATCTGTCATTGATGATTCAAAGTTGTGAAGTTCAGGATGTAAATCATGAGCTGTTGTTCAGTACTCGCTGTTTCAAGCAACGAGGTGCAATTTATATTCACTGTAATGATGATGAAGATGAAACTAAAACTGACAAGGTAGCTGTTTAGTGAATCTGCACGAGCACGACAGGATAATAATTAACCAGTTACAGGGAGGTTTTCCTATTTGTGAAAACCCATGGGGTGAGCTTGAAAAAACACTGGATATACCTGCCGATGAAATCATAACGCGTGTAGAACGCATGAAATCAGAAGGTTTGCTGAGTCGTTTTGGTCCCATGTATCATGCTGAAAAAATGGGAGGTGGATTGACCCTCGCAGCGATGAAAGTCAATAAGCAGCGCTATGATGAAGTGACAGAAATAGTGAATAGCTTTGCTGAAGTTGCACATAATTATGAACGTGAGCATGAATTAAGTATGTGGTTTGTTATTGCTACTGAAACACCGGAACAAATTCAACAGGTGATTGAAAAGATAGAACAAAAAACGGGTATTAGAGTATATAATATGCCTAAAAAGCAGGAATTTTTTCTTAATCTTAAGTTTGAGATTTGAATATGTTAGCAGCTCAACAAAACATAACTAAATATATTCTTGATGATGTAGATAGAAAAATAATATCGGCTACTCAGTCTGGTTTGCCATTAACACTTCACCCGTATCATGATGTTGCTGAACAGATCGGACTGGATGTTAAAACCGTTATTACACGTATGCAAAACATGACAGACCTGGGGATTATTCGTCGCACAGGTGTTGTACCCAATCATTATAAATTAGGCTTTAGATCAAATGGCATGAGTGTCTGGCAAGTGCCAGAAGAAAAGATTACGCAATTAGGTGAAAAAATAGGTTCGCTTGATTTTGTTAGCCACTGTTATCAACGCCCGCAATTTCTTCCTGAGTGGCCATACAACCTGTTTGCTATGGTGCATGGTACATCGCATGATGAAGTTCATGAAAAGGTTAAAAATATTGCAGAATTATTAGCAGATGACAATATAGCTCATCAGGTTTTATTTAGTACCCGAATCCTTAAGAAAACAGGTTTAAGAATATAAGGCACCAATATGTTCAGAATGACACAATTCATGAAATCACTGGCTGAAGATACACCGTTAGGGCCAGCACGAAAACCACCTGGCCCTGTTGTTATCTGGAACCTTGTGCGACGTTGTAATTTAACCTGCAAACATTGTTATTCTATTTCAGCTGATAAGGATTTTCCCGGAGAGTTAACCACCGAGCAGGTGTTTACTACAATGGACGATCTTAAACAGTTTAAGGTTCCCGTTTTAATTTTATCTGGTGGTGAGCCACTTTTGCGCCCGGACATTTTTGATATTTCACACCGCGCTAAAGAAATGGGTTTTTATGTAGGGTTGTCTACAAACGGTACATTAATTACAGAAGATAATATCAAACAGATAGCTGAAGTCGGATACGATTATGTCGGTATCAGTATAGATGGCATGGAAAAGACACATGATATGTTCAGGCGTCGTGAGGGAGCATTTAAAGAATCAATGCACGGGATTGACTTGTGTAAGGAAAATGGCATTAAAGTGGGGCTGCGCTTTACCCTGACACAGGATACAGTGCATGAGTTACCTGATATTTTGAATTTAATGGATGAGAGAGATATCGATAAGTTTTATCTTTCTCATTTAAATTATGCGGGTCGGGGTAATAAAAACCGTAAAGATGATGTATTTCATAAAATGACCCGTACGGCTATGGATTTATTATTTGATGTTTGCTGGGATCATATCCAGAGAGGCAACGAAAGAGAGTTTGTAACGGGTAATAATGATGCTGATGGCATTTACATGATGTTATGGGCTAAGAAAAATATACCCGAAATATTTGAAGGTAAAGAATCAGAGCTTATTACTCGCCTGGAAAACTGGGGAGGAAATGCGTCCGGTGTGAATATTTCAAATATTGATAATCTGGGTAATGTACATCCTGATACATTCTGGTGGGACTACAACCTGGGTAATGTTAAAGAAAGAAAATTTTCAGAAATATGGCAGGATACGTCTGACCCATTAATGGCTGGATTTAAGCAGGAACAAAGACCGTTAAAAGGGCGTTGTGCTGAATGTGAACATAAAGCTATATGTGGTGGTAATACGCGGGTAAGGGCTTATCAGTTGACCGGTGATCCATGGGAAGAAGATCCAGCCTGTTACTTAAGTGATGAAGAGATAGGTGTTGAATCTTCAGATAGACGAGTTGAAAATAGACCTTATGATGGGCGTTTGAAAGATATTAAGATTAGTCGAGCTTAGTATTTTTAATTTGTAACTATCTACGATTGTATTTTCATGTAAATATTGAACAGAATTTTTGAATCGAAATAAATAGTTATTTCGTCATCCCCGAACGCTTGTGTCGGGGATCCAGCGACTTTACAGGATATAAGGACACTAGATTCCCGATACAAACTTTGGGAATGACAGTGTTTTTATATGAATTTTACATTATGAAATTAATCACCCCCATATTCTTATTTGTTCTGACACTAACTAATATTGCTCATGCAAATGTTACACCTGAAACAAAAGAAAACTTTAAAACCCATTGTGCAAGCTGTCATGGTGAAAACAGATTAGGTCTTATGGGGCCTGCATTATTGCCTGAAAACTTAAAACGACTAAGGCAGAAAGCTGCTCATAAAGTGATTGGAGAAGGCAGGGTAGCGACACAGATGCCTTCATTTAAAGACAAACTCGATAAAACTGAAATACAGTCACTGGTTGATTATATTTATACTCCCCTGGCAGAAATTCCGAAGTGGAATATGGATGACATATTAACCAGTCAAATTATTTATCCTGAAGTGAAAAAATTACCAGCTAAACCCGTATGGGATGCTGATCCAATGAATATATTTCTTGTTGTTGAATTAGGCGATCATCATGTAACAGTTTTAAATGGGGATACATTTGAACCTGTTCATCGATTTGCTTCGCGTTTTGCATTACACGGCGGCCCGAAGTATTCACCGGAAGGGCGTTATGTCTATTTTGGTTCACGCGATGGCTGGATTACAAAGTATGACTTATATAATCTGGCGGTTGTTGCTGAAATTAGAGCCGGTATTAATATGCGAAATGTTGCAGTTTCAAGTGACGGAAAACATGTGATCGCTGGAAATTATCTACCTCATACTTTGGTGGTTTTGTCTGCTGATGATTTAACACCTGTAAAAGTCATACCCGTAAAAGATGCGGCGGGTAATAGTTCAAGAGTCAGTGCGGTATATGATGCAGCACCACGAAAAACATTTATTGCTGCACTTAAAGATATTAAAGAAGTGTGGGAGATATCATATGAAGATAATCCGCCAATGGGATTTGGTAAGTGGATGCATGACTACCGAGAAGGTGCGGGTGAAAATGCAAATAAATCAAAACAACGTGAAAAATTCCCTATACGAAAAATTAAAACAGAAGATTATTTAGATGATTTCTTTTTTAATCAATCATACGAGTTAATTATTGGTTCATCTCGAGATAAAGAAGCAAAAGTTGTTGATCTGGATTTAGGTCGCACAATAAAAACACTTGATTTGCAGGGGATGCCGCATATGAGCTCAGGTATTACCTGGGAGTATGAGGGTAATACTGTTTTGGCCACGCCTAATCTTAAAGAAGGGGTAGTGACTATAATTGATATGAAAACGTGGAAAACTATTAAACGCATTAAAACACTAGGTCCTGGTTTCTTTATGCGCAGCCATGAAAATTCAGCTTATGCCTGGGTTGATGTGTTTTTTGGGCCAAATAAAGAAGCGGTTCATATTATTGATAAATCAACACTGGAAATTGTAAAAACATTACGACCTGCTAAAGGTAAAACGGCTGCACACGTAGAGTTTGATAAAGATGGTGAGCATGTTTTGTTAAGCATTTGGGATATGGATGGTGAAGTTATTGTTTATGATGCGAAAACATTTAAGGAAATAAAAAGGCTGCCAATGAAGAAACCCTCAGGTAAGTACAATGTGTATAATAAAATAACCCGGTCTGCGGGTACGAGTCACTGAACGTTTACATTTTTTAATGGATGTTTAGATAAATCAAAGAGAGAGGGGTTTAGTCGAACTCTTCTCTAATACGTTGTAATAGTTTTTTTATGTTATATGGCTTATCTAATTTATTTTTATGTAAATTTTCATCATAATTTCTAATACTATTTGAATCACTATATCCACTTGCCATTTGTATTTTTATATCAGGATATTTTTCCTTAACAATTGATGCCAGTTTGTAACCGCTCATACCCGGCATGATCACGTCGCTTAGTAATAAATCAACATGTTCTGTTTCAAGTGTTTTTAATGCCTGCTCTGCATTATTAGCAGTTAAAACCTTATATCCATTAGAAAGTAATATTTCTTCTACAAGTAAACGTAATGAATCTTCATCATCTACAACCAATACTGTTTCATGGCCAGAAATTATTTTAGAGGAAGAAGGTAAGTTCTTGTCAGGTGTTACTAAATCGGGGTTATCCTCTGATGTAGAGTAGAGATATCGAGGTAAATATATTATAAATTCGCTGCCTTCATTAATTTTGGAGGTGACCTGTACCCCGCCTTTTGACTGTTGCACAAAACCATAAAGTTGACTCAGGCCTAAACCGATTCCTTTCTCTCCCTTGGTGGTATAAAAAGGATCAAATATTTTCTGCAATGTTTGTTCATCCATACCGCAGCCGGTATCGCTAATAGATATAGCGATGTAATCTCCCGGTGTGAGATCTAAAGCTTTAACTTCATTCTCATTTAGGCTCAAGTTGCGTGTTTTAACTGTTAATAAACCAATGTCTTCGATTGCGTGCATAGCGTTAATACTCATATTGAGTATGGCATCTTCTAAAGATGACTTGTCTATCCACGAGGGCCATAAGTTATCTTCTAAGTCATAGTTTAGTGTTATTCTTGCTGTTAAAGTTTTTTCCAGCATATGCCGGACATTATTAAGTAATTTGTTAATGTCAGTTATTTCAGAAGAAAAAATACTTTTTCTGGAAAAAGTTAATAGCTTCGAAGTTAGTTTTTTTGAGCGATTACCCGCTTTAATAATTTCAGTTAAATATTCCTCTGACTTTTCATTGTTTGAAGGTATATTGAGTAGAAGTTCAGAGTAACCGATAATCACGCCTAACATGTTATTGAAATCATGCGCTATACCACCTGTTAGCTTTCCCAGTGCATCCATTTTCTGAGTGCGTAATAGCAGGTCGTTCATGGTTTTAAATTCTGTTATGTCTTTGTCGACTCCTCGATAACCGGTTAAATCCCCATTGTCGTTGATAATAGGTACACCATTGGTGCGTAAATAAACATGTTCACCATTTTTGTGAATATTCCAGTTGTCCAGATCAGTAATTTTTTCATGGTTTTCAACTAGTTCTTTGAAGTAACTGGATACACGTTTACTTTCATTGCTGGACATTAAATCAAAGGGTGTTTTACCAATGATTTCATTTGATGAATAACCGAGTATATTTGAAACATTTTCACTTGCATATGTATATATCCCCAGGGAGTTCACTTCCCATATCCAGTCTCCTCCGCATAGGGCAATATCCTGAAATCGTTGCTTATTGTTGCTTAATTCATGATTAATCGATTGCTGATCCTGTAATGCAATGAATAAATTGTTCTGATAAAAATATAAAAGAAACCCTACGATAATCCCAGAAAAAATAATTAATATAATGAGTGCTTTCTGTATAAGATTAAAGAAAGTCTGGTCCGATTCTATTAGTGTTTTTATATCAAAAATGATGATGTCTATGTCATGTAACAGATTGATAAAGCTGGCATCATATTGTTGATCAATTTTGCTACCAACACCTGAGTTTTCAAATGAGTTATATCGAATACGTGTTATTTCACGAAATGCCTGTAATTTTTTCTCTACGGTTACTAATTTCAGATTAATAGCGTTATTTTCGACACCATTATCAATTGCGTGTAAAAACGTTTCGGCATGTCTAATATGGAACCAGACGGTGTTAATATCCTCGTTTCTATCACCTGACATGATTTCTTCAAACCAGAGATGTGCAACCGTAAGCTCCTGTTTGACTTCAATCGCAGATGCCACCAACGTTGAGTATTTTGAGACCATTCTATCTGCATAATGAACTGATATGAACGTAAGGAATACAAGCAGCAGAGTGACTGCGGCCATAGATAGAGGTAAAATGTTTTTTGATTTTTTTTTCATCTGTGATACATCAATAAATCCATTTATGCGAATGAAAGTTTTTCATTCGTCTTTAAGTCAATTATCTGCAAATTATAAATCGTTTCACGCATATTTTGACTTTAACTAGTATGTTTATGATCTCAATCATGTTTTTTCGTGATTCTTTTTCAATGTACACTTTGGTAGTTGAGCTGTCGTTTTTGGGCATTTGTTATGCGTATAAAACACACAGGTAATCTGCAATTTAATTCGCAAGATGCTTCATATGTTGGTTAAGTGTGGATTGACGTATATTTATTATCTACTGGTGAGGATATTTCTACTGTAGAAGCGCTGTTTTAGTTCTATACTCTATAAACTAGATCGGCACAGGATGATTATAAGTATATTAGCCGACGTTAAATCATGGTATTAAGTTTAATAGAAACAATGACATATCTATTTTATTATGTCGAACAGGGTAAATAGTGAAAGTAGTTAGTGGCCTTAAGCGTGTCATTCAATGGACGATTAATCTATCTCTAATAATCTTCAGTGTTATTAGTGTACAGCTGGTTCGTGCAGAAACGGTGCATCTGGCCGTTTTATACCCTGAAGCAAGCGGAAGTTACTCTAAAGTTTTCAAAAACATACTTGATGGTATTGAAGAGCTTGAAGATACCCATATTATTACTCGAGTTGTAACAAAAAAAACCCGCGCTGAAGATATAGATAACTGGTTGAAAAACAACCAGATTCAGACCGTTCTTTCCCTTGGACAGCGAAGTTATAAAATATCCAAACAGCTTGATAGTGGTTTGCCATTAACCATTGGTGCGTTAGTCGCTACACCAAATGGGCATGGTGGTATCAGTATGGATGGAAGCCCTGAAGTATTTCTGCATCATCTTGAAAATCTGGCTCCAGATGTGCAAAGGGTTCATGTTGTATATAGTGAGAAAAATACAGGCTGGTTAATCGAAATTGCAGAACAGGCCGCAGCAAAAAGAAATATAGAGCTGTTTTCTTATAAAGTCGAAAATCTAAAACAGGGTATTCAATATTACAATGAGATATTAACTAAAGTTGAAAGTAATAAAGACGCGATCTGGATTCCACTAGACAGGATTGTTCCAGATAAAGCGATATTACCAAAGGTTTTACAGGCTGCCTGGGAAAAAAATATTGTTATCTTTTCGAATAATCCGATACATGCAAAAAAAGGCACGTTATTTGCTCTGTTCCCTGATCATAAACTCATGGGAAAAAAACTCGCCAGTATTGCCGTTGAACAGGTTCGTGCAAAAGGAATATATAAGCTATTCCCAACCTCTGATTTAAAATTAGCTATTAACAAACGTACAGCCTCACATCTGGGGCTGAATTTTTCAAAAAGTAAACTACGTCAGTTTGACATAGTTTTTCCTACAAGATGAATCAGGGCTTATATAATGAACTGGTTTAAAAAGGGCTTTTTATCTCAATCGAGTTTTAGAAAGCAGTTATTTTATATCTTTACATTAAGTGTGCTCGGGCTTTCCATCGTTACTGCAATAACGTCGACCTTGTTTGCAAGTAATCAGATGCGAGATCAGATCATTAATGAAGGTATTCAGGTTACTTCTAATTTAGCATCTCAAAGCATGTTGGCACTATTATATGCCAGTGCTGAAAATGCTGAAGATGCTGCAATATCAGCATTAGCTTTTCCCGGTGTGGTTTATGTTCGTATATTAGATAGTAATTTTGATTTGTTATTAAGCAAAGGTAATATGAAAAATGAACCTTATGCCGTCATTCCTAAAAAATATCTAACGGATACTGCTCGAGTAGTTAGTGAGTCACCTAACGTCTGGCATTTCTTTGCGCCGGTATATACACCAGTTAATGATGAAAGTCCGCTTTATATAGATGATATAGGGGGTAAAGAATTAATTGGATCCGTTTATATCGTTGTTGATAAAGGTGCATTAAATAAAATACAGAAAACAATTTTTCTAACCAATATTGGTATTGCTCTGGTTGTTACTACCGTTATTCTTTTCTTGCTAGGCTTTGTATTAAAACGTGTGACTGAGCCATTACATAATCTTTCTAATACGATGCAGAACGCGAAGAAGGGTGATGTACAGGTTAAAGCAATATTAAAAGGACCAAAAGAAATCGTTCATATTGCCAGTGTGTTCAATGGCATGATGGAGGTGCTGGAAGATAAACAGGAGGCACTATTCAAAGAAAAAGAACGTGCACTGATTACGCTGAATTCAATTGCAGATGGGGTTATTACTACAGATATTGAAGGTAGAGTGCTTTATCTGAATCCGGTGGCGGAGCGTCTGACTGGTTGGAAACTGGAAGACGTTCATGGAACCGCACTGGATGATATTTTTCAGATGTTTGATGAAAAAAATCATCAGAAAGAAGATAACCCGATTTTAAAATGCATTAAGTATCGACAGGTGATAGTTTCAGAACAACATTGCATGTTCAGGCCTCGTGTAGGTGATGAAATATTTGTTGAAGATTCAGTTGCTTTAACTCGTGATAAAAATAACAGTATTACCGGTACTGTAATGGTGTTTCATGATGTGACTGAAACTCGAAATATGGCTCAGAAACTGACTTATCAGGCAACCCATGATTCATTAACGGGTTTAATTAATCGTGCTGATTTTGAGCGCCATTTATCAAGTGTATTAAGTAAAATTAATGATGGCACTGAGCATGCGTTATGTTATATGGACCTTGATCAGTTTAAAGTAATTAATGATACCTGTGGCCATATGGCAGGGGATCAGTTATTACAGAATATTTCTAATTTACTTTCCAGCCGTGTAAGAAAAGCAGATGATACGCTGGCCCGTGTAGGTGGAGATGAATTTGTTCTGTTATTAGAAAACTGCCCTTTAGATCAGGCTGAAAAAATAGCTAAATCTATGTGTGAAGCGGTGCAGGATTATCGTTATGTCTGGAATGATAACCCATTCACTATCGGTATCAGTATTGGTCTTGTACCCATTAATAATACCAGTCACGAGTTTCAGGATATTTTAAGTAAAGCAGATTCGGCCTGTTATATGGCAAAAGAAAAAGGTCGTAACCGGGTGCATACTTATCTGGTTGATGATGAAGAATTAATGCAACGACAGGGTGAAATGAATGTGGTGTCGAGCATTACGGAGGCTTATGAAAACGACCTGTTTCAGTTGTATTATCAGCCTATCGTAGCAATGGGTGAACTTGAGGAAAAAACCCAGCATTACGAAATATTAATTCGTATGTTAGATAGAGAAGGCAATATATTGCCTCCGGGTTTCTTCCTGCCTGCTGCAGAGCGTTATAACCTGGCACATAAGGTTGACCGTTGGGTGATACGTGCATCGCTTAACTGGCTCGCCAGGAACCCCATTCAGCTGGAAAATTTAAAATGTTGTGCCATTAATCTTTCGGGTATGTCTCTCAATGATGAAAAATTATTTGATTTTATAGATTTACAATTAAGAAAAACCAAAGTGCCGACAGACAAAATCTGTTTTGAAATAACTGAAACCGCCGCGATTACAAACCTCTCGAGAGCCACAGGTTTAATTGGGCGATTAAGAGAGTTAGGCTGTAAAACCGCACTTGATGATTTTGGTAGCGGCATGTCATCATTCGCTTATCTTAAAAATTTCCCGATTGATTATTTAAAAATTGATGGGGTATTCGTAAAAGACATTATTACTGACCCTATAGATAATGCGATGGTAAAATCCATTAACGACATTGGCCACGTATTAGGCCTTAAAACAATTGCAGAGTATGTGGAAGATGAAGAAATACTCAATAGATTAAAAGAATTAGGTGTAGATGAAGCACAGGGATATCACATCGCTAAACCACAGCCACTTGATGCATTAGCTGATGCTAATATTGAGAAGCGCAAAAATGAAAAAAATAATGTGGTTACATTGATATCCAGATAAATTAGCCTACGCTATATATACGAATAGAAAAACATACTAATAATTATAACTTAATGCCCATTAGAGGCTAAATGAATATTACCTGACAAGAATGGATGCGTTGTCGTTGGAGAAATTATTAATGAAACGCCGTTTACTTACCGCTTCCATATCAAGTTTATTGTTAACGACTGCATTATCTATATCAGCCCAGACTGAAAGTGAAGAAGATGATCTTTATCTGCTTTATG
Source organism: endosymbiont of Galathealinum brachiosum (assembly GCA_003349885.1). Lineage (NCBI taxonomy): Bacteria > Pseudomonadati > Pseudomonadota > Gammaproteobacteria > endosymbiont of Galathealinum brachiosum. The sequence continues at coordinate 62,532 of QFXC01000003.1, forward strand.
GTGACGATGAGATGATCAGTATTGCTACCGGGTTTTCTCAACCTATTTCTAAAGCTCCGTCAACAGCTACTGTTATTACAGCCGAAGACATTAAAGCGATGGGGGCACTGACGCTCGAAGAAGCACTCGAATCCGTTCCCGGTTTACATTATTCGTTATCAACCTTAACTTCACTTGGTCAATATAATATTAGAGGTATAAAAACAAGCATAACGCCTCAGGTTCTTATAATGATGAATGGTTATCGGATATCATCAGATTTATTAAGTGGTGTTTTTTCAGAAAGCTCTAAAATAAATATTAAAAATATTTCTCGAATTGAAGTTATTCGAGGTCCTGGCTCAGCAATTTATGGGGCAGATGCATTCTCTGGTGTGATTAATATTGTTACTAAAAATGCTAATGAGTTAAATGGTTTTAATACTGGTGTTAGAGCGGGCTCTAATGACACAAAAAATGTATGGGCACAATATGGTGGAGGGTTCGATAACGGATGGAGCCTGGCAATTAATGTTGAACATGCTCAACAAGGTAAGGACGACAGTCAATTTATTACAAGTGATTTCCAATCTAACCTGGATCCAATCCCATTCCTGGCTACATCAGCCTCATTAGCACCTGGTAGTCTGGATTATCGTTATGAGTCAACTACATACAATATTCATTTAGACAATGATAATTGGAAAATTGGCCTCGATGGTTGGGTGCAGAGAGATGTAGGGCAGGGTGCTGGTGTTGCTTTAGCTCTTGATTCGAATGGATATGGTGAATTTGATCAATATTTATTTTCGGTTGAATATAATAATAAGGATTTGGTGGAAGACTGGGAATTTACTAGTAAGTTGAGTTATCAGAGTGTTGATACACAATACAATTTTGATATTTTTCCTTCGGGCGCTAGCTTGTTAATTGGTGCCGATGGTAACGCTTTTTCAGCACCTAACGCGGCTTGCCCTGTAGATCCAGTATTTGGTCAAATGTGCGTAGTTCAATTTCCTGATGGTTTTCTCGGTAATCCCGGTAGAAAAAGTACGATACCTCAATTGGATTTAATAGCATTTTATGATGGGTTGGCTAAACATAATTTTCGTTTTAATGTTGGAGCAAAACAGGAAGAGTTAGTTGCCAATGAATCTAAAAACTTTGGGCCCGGAATAATAGATGGTTTAACTCCTGTAATTGATGGGACCTTAACCGATGTTACAGGTGATCAAAGTTCAATATATACCAGTGATGATAAAAGAACTATTAAGTATTTTTCTATGCAGGATGTATGGAGTATAGCTGCTGACTGGACATTTACGGCGGGTATTCGCTATGATGATTATTCAGATTTTGGTGGTACTACTAATCCACGATTAGCATTAGTCTGGAATACCTATGATAATCTAACTTCTAAATTATTATTTGGTAGTGCTTTCAGAGCACCTGCATTTTCTGAATTGAATAATAAAAATAATCCTGTAGCTATTGGTAATAGTGACTTAAATCCCGAAACAATTGACACGACTGAACTTGCATTTTCATACCAGCCATTAAGTGGACTTCATACTAATTTGAATATATACCATTTCACAACAAAAGATATGATTAGTTATACTGGTCCAGGAAACATTGCAGAAAATGCCAATAGTTTAGAAGGCAAAGGTTTTGAGTTAGATGCGGACTGGAAAATAAATAAACAATGGCGTTTATTAGGTAATTTCGCATATCAAAGTACTAAAGATGATGTGACTGATGTTCAAGGTGCATTTACACCACAACGTCAACTGTATGTGGATTTACGTTGGAAGTTTCTGTCTGACTGGGAGTTGTCAAGCCAGCTCAATTGGGTAGGTGATAGAGAAAGAGAGCTTACCGATGTCAGGGAAAGCATTGATGATTATACACTGGTTAATTTAACACTTAGAAGAAGAAATATTGCTGATAATATTGAAGCGGCAATTACTATTAATAATGTTTTTGATGAAGATGCTAGTGAGCCAACAAGTGAAAACACAATATCTGATGATTTTCCATTAAACGAACAAAGAATTTATTTTGAATTAAGTTACCATATAAATTAATAAAAAATATTACTACAGCTAATTAGAGTAAACTGATAAAATTTTATGGATAAAAAATCAGAAAAAAATCATGTTTATTCGCATAAAACAAATACAAGTATCTGGCATGAAGAGGCTGGCGTAGGCAATCCGTACGCAGTTGAAACATGCAGGTTGCATGGATATGATTTATTTGATTTATTAAAGTCGGCAAAGTTTGTTGACACCCTGTTTTTACTATTCACGGCAGAATTACCAACCCCTGAACAATCCCGGTTATTAGAAACACTCATGATCTTTCTGATTAACCCTGGCCCAAGACATAATGCCACTAGAGCAGCAATGAATGCAGGTGTAAGTAAGGCTGACCATGCACATATATTACCAATTGGTTTGATGGCACTGGGAGGGGAGCATCTGGGTTCTACGGAAGTCGAGCAATCAATTAACTTTTTTAATAGTAAAATTAACTTAGATCCTGAAGAGGTAGGTGACCAATTATTAAGTTCAGTTAATTTTTTAGAAGCTGGTGATAACCATATTGCTCCTGGATTTGGTTCAAGGTTTAATAGTATTGATAGTGTTGCAGAAAAAGCAGCTAAACATTTGGTCTTGCTGCCAGGTGCTGGTCATTCTCTAAAGTGGGGAAATCTATTTACTGATAAAATTTCTGGCGAAGGATTTAGCTGGTTAAATACAGGGGTTGCTGCCGCTGTATTTAATGATCTGGGCATAGGTGCAAGAGAGGGTGCCGGTTTATTTCAGTTAATGAGCGCGCCTGGATTACTTGCACATGGTTTAGAGCAAACACATAAACCTATTACTGCAATGCCTATGTTACAGGATGAAGACTATGTCATTGAAAAATAAAATGATAAATGTGAGTTACTGGGATGAACGCAGGGGTAAAATATTTAGCTCTGCTGGTGGCTGGAAGGGAGGGGTAGATGCATATAGTCATGGCCATTCTATTATGGATGAACTGCTTGGCCATGCATCTTACATGCAGATGATTATATTGAATGCTACAGGTAAACTTGTAGATGAAAATTTATCTAAATGGCTTGAAGGTAATTTTATTGGTATGAGTTATCCTGATCCGCGTATCTGGTGTAATCAGGTAGGGGCTTTATGTGGCTCATCTCGTACTTCTGTTACTGCTGCTACAGTGGCAGGAACTCTTGCTGCAGACTCTCGAGCATATGGTGGAAGTAAAACCTCCCTTCAGGGCATTCAATTTATACAAGATGCTTTGAAAGAGTATAAAGAGGGGAGTAGTGTTGAGACGATAGTTTCTAATTGCAAAATGAATAGAAATAATCGACCCGTAATAACAGGTTTTGCTCGGCCAGTTGATAAGAAAGATGAAAGAATAAAACCCCATGAAGATATGACTTCTAAACTGGGCTTTGCAGTAGGTGAACATTTGTCTCTTGCATATGAAATAGGACTTTATCTGGAAGAGAAATATAATTTGGGTATTAATATTGGTGGTTATACATCTGCATTCCTGTCTGATCAGGGTTTTACTGCAGAGGAGGTTTATCAAATAAAATCAATGGTTGTTGCAAGTGGTGTTACCGCATGTTTTATTGATGCTAAAAATAAAATTCCTGATTCTTTTTTGCCATTACGATGTGATGATATTGAATATAATGGCCATGCCCCGCGTGATTTACCGCGATTAAAATAACAGCTCACTAATACAAGAGATAAAAAAATGTGCGGCATTCTAAGTATATTTTCTACCAATCATGGAATCAGTGAAGAATCTGTTAAAGCAGGTTTAGATACCTTATATCACCGGGGGCCAGATCATCAAAGCTTCTGGATGTCTAATGATAAGCGAGTCGCTTTAGGTCACACTCGACTTAGCATTATTGATTTAAACACGGGTGATCAACCCATTTCAAATAGTTCAAATACCGTGCATCTGGTTGCAAATGGTGAATTTTATGACTTTGAGGAAATTCGTGACGATTTAATTAAAAAGGGTCATATTTTTAAAACTAAATCTGATAGTGAAATTGCTCTTCATTTATATCATGAGTATGGTACTTCATGTTTAAGTCATCTTCGTGGTGAGTTTGCTTTCTGTATATGGGATTCAAATAATCAGCAATTTTTTGCCGCACGCGATCGTTTTGGTATAAAGCCACTATTTTATGCGCAACACAATGGAAAGATTTATTTTGCATCTGAAATAAAGGCGTTACTTTCTGCAGGTGTACCAGCTATCTGGGATGAAGATGCATATGTTAGTAGAGCTTTCTTTTTTAGAGATCGAACATTATTCAAAAATATCCATCAAGTGCCTCCCGGACATTTTCTGATTGCTACCAATGGAGGCATTAGAATAATTAAATACTGGGATTTTGATTATTGTAAAACGGATAAATATACTCATTCAACAGATGAAAAAGAAATTATTGAAGATATTAAAGAAGAGTTAAATAATTCTGTAAAAACACGCTTACGTGCAGATGTACCAGTTGGTGTATATCTAAGTGGCGGGATCGATTCATGTGCTGTAATTGGTATGGCAGCAGAGCATCACAATCAGCCAATAGATGCATTTACCATTTCTTTTGATAATAAAGATTATGATGAAACTGACCTGGCTAGAGAAATGGCTGATAGAGTAGATGCTAAATTTAATTCTATAGCCGTTAATCAATTAGATTTAGCTGATAATTTTTCTGATGCAATTTGGCATAGTGAGGCGCTTTGTCTTAACTCACATGGTGTTGCTAAATATCTATTAAGTAAAGCCGTTAGTGAACAGGGTTTTAAAGTTGTACTTACGGGTGAAGGATCTGATGAAATATTCGGGGGATATTCCGCCTTTAGAAGTGACATGCTTTTATATAATTCAGAAAATCAGGATAAAACTATTACTCAGAAATTATTAAATGAATTAAAAGAACGGAATAAAGTGTCATCTGGTTTGCTTTTAGCTGTTGGTAAACCTGAAAATGTTGAGTTCATAAATAAAATGCTTGGTTTTGAACCTGCCTGGTTAATGCCATTGGCTGAAAGTATTGATCGACTAAAAGGCCTTTATAACTTAAGTACTCGTACAAATATGGGTAGTCTTCATCCAATTCATCAATTTCTATCTCATACAGATGTTACGAATCAAATACATGGAATAGAACCAGTACATGCTTCCATGTACTTATTATCAAAATCTGCTTTATGTAATTATGTGTTTCCTACATTAGGCGATAGAATGGAAATGGCACACTCTTTAGAGGGAAGGCTCCCTTTAATTGATCATAAAGTAGTTGAAAAAGTTACACAGCTACCGGTGTCTCTTAAGATAAAAGGAATCACTGAAAAATATATTTTAAGAGAAGCAACGAAGCCATATTTAATTGATAAGGTTTATAATCGGGAAAAACATCCGTTTCTTGCTCCTCCTTCTATATTAGATCCTGAAGATAAATTACATCAATTAGTACAGGATACATTGAGAGGGCCATTGTTAAAAAGTTTGCCCTTTTTTGATCAAAGGAAGATTATCAAGTACCTTGATGATCTTCCTAAGCTAGATAATAATATGAAAATCGGTGCTGAGGCTTTGTTGATGGAATTACTAAGTTTATGCATGCTTCAAAAACACTTTCATTAGTTTATGACTTATTCAAATAAGCTTACCATAACAGTTAATCTTCAATTGAATCATCACCCCGTCGCGAACCATTCCGACGATCCAGTACTTTCATTCTCGAGCCCATCGGCGGCACTTCTTCACCATCTATATACACATCTAACAGTGTAGGGCCATTTGAATTGCATATGGCATTAAAATCAAGATTCGAGAAATCTTCAGGTGTCTTAATAGTAAATGCCTGTGCCCCCATTGCTTGCGCAACAGCTGCATAATTAACGACAGGTAAATCAAAACCAATCGGTTCACCGCCACCTAATTTCTGACCGTGTTTTACCATGCCTAATGTATTGTCATTTAATACAACATAGATGACAGGTAAACTGTGTTGCACGGTAACAGTCAGTTCCTGGCCGCTCATCAGGAAACTGCCATCACCAGTAATGCAAACGACAGGTTCATCGGGTGCACCAAATGCGGTGCCTACAGATGCACCTACCGCCCAGGCCATGGCACCAAAGCCTAATGCAATACGGTAGTTTCCGGCCTGCTTTGGGTGTAGGTAATGAGTCGCCCAGGCCCAGCTATTTCCCGCATCAACAACGAAACGTGTGTTTTCAGGAAATCCTTTTACTAACTCTCCCATTAAACGTTGAGGTTTTATTGGTGTGTCATTAAGTAAATACGCTTCGGGTTTATCTACTTTAATATGTGCAGGAGCACAGGTAATAATATTATCTCCATTTAACCCCCGAATAATATTATGAATTTCCTGGGGTTTAACTGTTTCAAGTCGGTGAATTAAAGTGGCAAAAATCTGTATTAAATTAATAAAGACTGTATGTAAGTGTCCGTATACATGTAGACGCGCCATGGGGGATCGAGCAAAGTTCTCTGCGGTTTCTTCTATATGAATAAGTTTATTATTCATTAAAGCGTCCTTGTCCCAGCCACCAGTAGATATTTCACCCAGACTCGTTCCAACAGCCAGTACGATGTCTACCTCAGGATCAAGTAATGTATCCCTGGCAGTATCATGACCGGCAAAACCGAATACACCCTGATTTAGTGGATGGTATGCATCAACACAGCCTTTACCACTAGCAGTGGTTACAAAAGGTACACCTGCCATTTCAGCAAATTTCATAATCGCAGGCATGGCTTCAGCACTACCACCGCCTAAAAATAAAACAATTTTTTTAGCATCTATCAGGGTTTCACAAAGTGCATCCATACTTTCGTCATCCATGATTTCCGGATTACGTAACAGGTTGCAAAGTTTGAATGTAGAGTTGCCATCCCAGCTGCAGCTTAAAACATCCATAGGAATACTAATATGCACTGGACCCTGAGGTTCATGAAATGCCGATATTAATGCAGTAAATAACTTACCCTCTAATTGACTAGGGTGAGAAATCATGGTGTTGTAATTGGTGAAGTTTTCAAACATGGCAACCGTATCTATGCCATCACTTGAAGATTCCTGCAAACCGCGTTTTCCAAAGTTGGGCAAGGCCGTTTGTGCAGTGATAACCAGCATCGGAATACGATCGGCATAAGCAGACGCAACACCGGTAATTAAATTGGTTGTGCCGGGCCCGGTGGTGCCACAACAGACACCTAACTGGCCTGTTTCACGGGCGTAACCATCTGCCATAAAAGCAGCACCGGCTTCGTGTCGTGCTACAACAGATTTAACGGTTAAATGTCCGTCTTCTTCAGGTTCTCTTGCAGACCTTGCAAGTGCATTATATAGCGGCTCTATTGCGCCACCAGGTACACCAAAAATGTATTCAGCTTTAATTGAAGATAAATACGCCAGTATTAGATCAGCCAGTGTTTTTCCGGTATGAATTGAATCTCCCTGATTACCATCACTTTCTGAACTAGTCTGGCTCATTGTTGTTATTTTTTGAGACATTACTAATTCCTCCCCTGAATGAATATAGTCTATTAGCGCGATAACTTCATGTGAATTCTATTATTTGTGACCTGTATGGCATATATATTTATTTGCAATTTATCTACTGTTCAACTAATAGAGATAAGGCGTATTTTTATTTATAAACTGCGCTAAATGAAAAAATAAATGGAGATAAAAATGAAAAATATAAAAAACAAAGTGACGAAGACTGGATTTTCTATTGTTGCATTAATTACATCTAATATGGTGTTGGCAGGTCATTCTCAAACCGAACCGGTTGAGTATTTAATTGATTTTAAAATTAGCGGACAATTTACTGGCTTCACCCCCGAAGGATTACCTGTTTATACAATTAATGGCCCGGGTTTTGCGCCGTTATGGATTGCAGGATCAGGGGAGGTTACAGACTATACTCCCCATTGGCGCAAAACAGCTGATTTGGAGAATGGACAGATTACGTTTTCCGGGCAACCAACAGACCCGGTAATTCGATTTAGCTGTTTAACCGGTAGTTGTAATTTAAATTTAAAAGATGGTGCGGTATTAACATCTGATGCGGGTGTGCCTTTAGAAGGGCGTGCGATTAATATGTGGGGGCCGGTTGTAAATAGTCCTGATTTTGATCCGGTTGCGGGTATTAACCCGATTCGAATTATGGGCTGTGGTGGTTTAAAAGAAATAGCCGGTGAAGGTAAAGCTGCAGGGATGGTTGGTTCCATCTGTTTTAACGGTGTACTTAATTTTAATCAGAATGACCCAAGTCAGTTAACCGGGTCTTCCAAGTGCACGATTACTTTACATACGCCGGCGGATCCTTCGATTATTCCTTAAAGTATAGCCAGTTTGCTCACACAAAATTATTTCTAATTTTGTGTGAGCACAAAGGATGCTGCGTTAAACCAGAACAATATCTGCACGCATACTATATAGAACAAATAAAACTTCTTCCTGTTCACGTTGACCAACATTGTTTTTTGCCATTGCATCCAGTGCATCATCCAGTACAGCCATAAACTCAATGGCAGAAATATTCATGCCTTTATGTGTTGCTAACATATCTTTACCTTTATATACCTCGGGTCCACCTGTTCCCATAATAAAGAAAGTAGCAGCGCCATTTTTTAATGCGTTTACATCTGTACTTTTAAACCGGTTTGCTATAGCCGGGTTTTTTAAGTGATTTTCTACCACATCATTAGCAATATCAGTAATACCTGTCGTAGCGCCTAGTCTTTCGTAAAGTGAAGCAGTCATGCAAATCTCCTTGGGGGTATAAGCTTGTGCTCATACTGTTCTTATAGTGTGACTTAAATCTAACATTAATCATTTAAATCTGGAAGTACACAATCTGTACTGGCAAACTAATTCAGAATTATGATGTTAAAAGGTTTGTATATGAAGACATATGGTCAGTTTTGTCCCCTTGCGCAGGCTACACAATTGTTATGTGAACGTTGGACGCTTTTAGTGGTGCGTGAATTTATTGCGGGTAGTACGCGTTTTAACGAGTTACGTAAAGGCGTGCCATTAATGTCGCCTACTTTACTTTCAAGGCGATTAAAACAACTTGAAAGTGCAGGCGTGATTGAGCGTCAGGCAGAGAAAGGGGCGTATAAATTAACAGCTGCCGGTCATGAGTTACGTCCCATTGTGGAATTAATGGGGGCATGGGGGCATCGCTGGGTTAAAACAACACTGGGTGATGATGATCTGGATGCGAGCCTGCTTATGTGGGATATGCGTCGCAGTGTTGATGCTACGCAGTTTCCTGAGCACAGGGTTGTTGTGCAATTTGAATACCCGGATGCACCTAAAGGTGCCCGTGACTGGTGGTTAATCTCTGAAAATAATCATATTGATTTATGTTTGAATGATCCGGGGCATGAAGTAGATCTTATTATTCGTTCGTCATTGGCAACCATGACTGCTATATGGACATGTCAGTTAGAACTGAATATTGCGGTAAACAAGGGTGATGTGAACGTGCTAGGTGACCCTGAACTGGCTAAAAATCTACAGGCCTGGTTGCGTTCCAGTTTGTTATCACATTTGGGAACACAGGATAAATTGCCATCGTTAGATTGGGCATGATCTGTTAGAGCATATCTTTTACAGTAGCGACCTGCCATTTCGCCTGTTGTAAAAACCAGCTATCTTTTTTTATTAATAGCAGTTCAAACTTATAAACCTGTGCCCGGAGGCTGGTCAGGGCATTCGAATCTGCAATAATATTAGCTGCCATTGCGATGTGCAAAACGACAAATGCGTTGTTGTCATCTTGAAGTGTTATATTGTTTATTTTAGTTAACAGGTGAATATTTTGATTAAGATAAAAATAAGCCTGAGCTTTTTTAGCTAACTGTTTTTTGTCCAGTTTATTTTGATCACGATAGTTATCATCGATTAATTCTGCCAGGTCACTGAAACTTCTATTTTCTGCAGCTAGTTTTGCACTTTCAATATACTTTTTTATTTCATCTTCTGGAGATAGTTTTTCATCTGAGCATGATGATATAAAAATTGTAGTAAGCAGAAAAAATAATTTTAAGTTAAGTTTCATGAAACCAGTTTCCTGATATGAATCTGTAGGAGTTATTATGGTTATTGAAAAGAGGGGGCGCAACCAATTATAATTTTTCGTAACTACGTTCAATATACTGATCAACCAAACCCTGAAATTCAGCGGCAATATTATCGCCTTTTAGTGTGACTGTTTTTTTACCATCTTCATATACGGGCGCTACGGGTGTTTCACCTGTGCCGGGTAAGCTGATTCCAATATTGGCATGTTTGCTTTCACCGGGGCCATTTACAACGCAACCCATTACTGCAACCGACATGGTTTCTACACCCTGATACTGAGTGGCCCAAACCGGCATTTGTTCGCGTAGGTAAGTTTGAATTTGTTCAGCCAGCTCCTGAAAGTAAGTGCTGGATGTTCTTCCACAACCCGGGCAAGCCGTGACTAAAGGTACAAATGCACGCAGCCCCATGGTTTGTAAGATTTCCTGGGCAACAATCACTTCTTTGGTGCGAGCAGCCCCGGGTTCTGGCGTGAGTGAAATTCGAATAGTATCACCAATGCCTTCATGTAATAAAATAGCTAAAGCTGCAGTTGATGCAACGATGCCTTTTGACCCCATACCGGCTTCGGTTAATCCAAGGTGTAATGCATAATCACAGCGTTCAGCCATGGCACGATACACAGTCACTAAATCCTGCACATCAGACATTTTGCAGGAAAGAATAATTTTGCTTTTTGGTAAGCCCAGTTTTTCTGCTGTTTCTCCGCTTTCCAGTGCAGAGCGAATTACCGTTTCAAACATGATTTGTTTGGGTTCTTTAGGGCTGTCTGCTTTTGCATTTTCATCCATTAATTTTGCAAGCAGTTCCTGATCCATACTGCCCCAGTTAACGCCTATTCGAACCGCTTTATTATATTTAACCGCGATATCTATCATGGTGGCAAAATGTTCATCACCGCGTTTACCCCGACCTACATTACCGGGATTGATACGGTATTTATCCAGCGCTTCTGCACACCCCGGATGAGCCGTTAGTAATTTATGACCATTGAAATGAAAGTCACCAACCAGTGGCACATTAATACCCATGTGTTTTAAACGTGCTTTGATACCGGGTACAGCAGCGGCTGATTCCGTTTTATCAACCGTAATACGTACCATTTCTGAACCAGACGCTGCCAACTCGGCTATTTGATTTGCCGTTGCTTCTTCATCAGCTGTGTCCGTATTGGTCATAGATTGAACAACGATGGGAGAATCACCACCTACAGTGATATTGCCAACTTGCACCGCAATAGATTGACGTCTGGGCAGAAAAGGGTGTTTGTAGCTCATAATAAATCTATCGAATCCTGAATGTGGAAATAGGTCATAATAGTGTAGTTGTAAAAATCCTGTAGCTGCACCTGAAGGAGCACCTGCAGATAGATAGTATCATTTAAAAATAGTAAAGCGGAAAACGATTTGTTCAGATTAGGTTTAATAATTAACCCGGTTGCGGGAATTGGGGGCAGGGTTGCTCTTAAAGGTTCAGATGGTGAAGACATTCAACAACTGGCTCGTCAACGTGGAGCTGTTGCTTTAGCTGAATCGCGTATGCAACAGGCATTAGAAATGCTGGTTGATTATAAAAGTGATATTCATATCTATACAGCCGCAAATGAAATGGGTGAAAATCTCAGCCTGTCTCTGGGTTTTCAAACAACTGTCGTTAATCAGCTGAATAATACCCACACATCTGCCAGTGATACTGAAAAAACAGTTCAGTTATGTGTAGAGCAGGGTATAGATCTGCTTTTGTTTGCCGGAGGTGATGGTACTGCACGAAATGTTTATCATGCTCTGGAAAAGCTAAAGTCTGCACCTCCTGTTATCGGTGTGCCCGCAGGTTGTAAAATACACTCGTCGGTTTATGCAGTAACCCCGGTACATGCAGGTGAATTACTTGGTTTAATCATAAAAGGCCGTGCCCTGACGTTAACCGAAGCATCGGTTATGGATATAGACGAAGATGAATTCAGGCATGACCGGGTAAAAGCAAAATTGCATGGTTATTTAAATGTGCCCGCAGAAAATCAGTTTATGCAGAACATGAAAGAAGGTGGAATTAACCATAAGGAAATAACACTGCAGGATATCGCCGCTTTTATAGTAGAGACTATGGATGACGATGTTCTGTATTTAATTGGTTCGGGTACAACACCCAAAGCTATACTTGATGAATTACAGTTGCCTGCTACATTGTTAGGCCTTGATGCGGTGAAAGAGCATCAGCTAGTAATGGGTGATGTAGATGAATCTCAGATTCTTGAGTTACTTGAAAAGCATGAAAAAGTTAGTTTAATTATTACTATAATTGGAGGGCAGGGGCATTTATTTGGACGAGGTAATCAGCAAATTAGCCCTCAAGTAATCAGGCGTATTGGACTGGATAATATTGTTATTATCTCCACCCCTGAAAAAATTCATTCGTTAAACGGTCAGCCTATGCGGGTTGATACGGGGGATGAAGAATTAAATAAATCTTTATATGGCATGGTACCGGTGATTACCGGTTACGATGAGAAAATGCTTTATAGAATTGGCTAAGTTATTTTTGCCTTTGTGGCAATATTTTATAAAATAGGAAACATAATGAACGACGAAAAATTCAACTTTGACTTAATGGATTTTATCGCTCTGTCTCCCACTCCGTTTCATGCGGTAGAGGGAATGATATATAAACTGGAGTGTGCAGGTTATCAACGTTTATTTGAATCAGATAGCTGGCAGTTAGAAGAAAAACAGGGATACTACGTTACACGAAATGACTCATCTATAATGGCATTTAAACTGGGTGAAGATCCGGTCAGTAATGGCATTAATATGGTAGGTGCTCATACCGATAGCCCGTGTTTAAAAGTGAAACCTGAACCGGATATGTTGAAAAAAGGTTACTATCAATTAGGTGTAGAGGTTTATGGTGGTGCTTTATTAAATCCCTGGTTTGATCGTGACTTATCATTAGCAGGGCGAGTGAATTTTATTGATGAAAATGATGATTTAGATAGTATTTTAATTAACTTTGAAGATGCTATTGCGATTATTCCCAGTCTGGCCATTCATTTAGATCGTGAAGCGAATAAAGACCGTAGTATTAATTCACAAACAGATATACCCCCTGTACTTTTAAAATTGCCACCTTCAGAAAAAAAAGATAAACCGTCTTTTAAAGATATTTTATTACATAAAATTAAAGATGAAACGGGTGCAATAGAAGTGCTGGATTATGAGCTAAGTTTTTATGATGTTCAGCAACCCGCTTATGTTGGTTTACATCAGGACTTCATCGCCAGTGCACGTCTGGATAATTTACTCAGTTGTTACACCGGTTTAATGGCAATGACTGAAACCTGCAACCCGGGAAGTAAATTATTAATCTGTACGGACCATGAAGAAGTGGGCAGTGCATCAGCATGTGGAGCTCAGGGGCCGTTTTTACAGTCAGTGTTAGAGCGTATTGGTGGTAGTCATGAAAATACTGTACGCATGATAGATAAATCAATGATGGTTTCTGCTGATAATGCACATGCGGTACATCCTAATTTTGCTGATAAACATGATAATAATCATGGCCCTGAAATTAATCAGGGACCGGTGATTAAAACTAATGCTAACCAACGTTATGCAACGAACAGTGATACCAGTGCACTTTTCAAACAGTTATGCAAAAAAGCAGATGTGCCTGTGCAGTCTTTTGTTGTGAGAACTGATATGGCCTGTGGCAGTACAATCGGGCCGATAACAGCCAGTGAAACAGGAGTAAAGACGCTGGATGTAGGCGTACCAACATTTGCAATGCATTCAATCAGGGAACTTGCGGGACGCTGGGATGCCTATTACTTATTCAGAGTGCTAAAAGAGTTTTATAGTTGATATTTGATAATAGTTATCAGTAGGCATCATCCTGTTTATTAACTGGTAAGAGTGTGTTTTGTTTAGGTACATGTCACTCAGTCCCCGATGTATATGTTCCATAACAGAGTAATTGTTTTCAGGAAATATGATGAACAAACCCAATGCGCCATCCTGTGAACAGAACCAGCAGGTTATTTTAGATGTATTAAAAACACTGTTTATCGAGCCCGGTGATGTGCTTGAAATTGGTAGCGGCACAGGACAGCATGCGGTATTTTTTACTGAGTATTTACCCCATTTAATCTGGCAGCCCGGTGATCTTGAAGCCGAACATGCTGGAATGAAAATGTGGTTAGATGAAGTAATACATAATCGAATAAAGCAACCACTTGTTCTTGATGTTGATATGCCTTTCTGGTCTGTCGATAAAAAGGATTATATATTTACAGCAAATACCACTCATATCATATCTCTGGCACAGGCTGAAAAGATGTTATCTCATGTAGGTAAATATTTAAAACAAGGTGGATTATTTGCTCAATATGGTCCTTTTAATTACAACGGAAATTACACCTCAGAAAGTAATGCTAATTTTGATGTATGGTTAAAACAACGCAATCCATATAGTTGTATTAAAGATTTTGAAACTATTGAGAGTTTTGCTAATCAAAATGGCATGAAATTATTAAAAGATATTGAAATGCCAGCTAATAACAGAATACTGGTCTGGCAAAAAAATAGTTAAAATGTTTTTCTGTAGGAATTAGCCATTAAAATTTAAGTATGGCATAACGATCTTTAGTGTAATGTAATGTGAATTATTAAATAAAACTTATTTTATGAGACAGCAGGAGTAAGTTGTTCTTTAATTAGGCCGCTCGCATCACATTGTTACATTTTCGTTAGCTAAAGCTAACTTCTAAAAAATATTTTAATTGTGTATTTGGGGGTTAGACATGGAACTTGAACATAAATTAAAACTGTTTTATATAACATCAATATTCAGTATGTTATTTGCTGTACTGGGATTTAGTTATAATGCCTGGCGTATGGAGTTAACGGAAGATAATAATAATATTCGTACTGCATCGTTTGAAGTGTTAACACAACTATCTGAAATGGAACAGGTAATATATGCTGCCCATTATGATAAAAACATGGTTGATGGAAGCCCGAGAAAAGCCTGGGTTAAAGTTGGTTTAATCGTTGATTTAAGCAGTTTGATAAGCCCGCATGTCGAACGTGATTCAAATGATTTAAAGACACTATGGAGTGAATCCTGGCAAATGGTTAAGGATGATGAAACAGCAACACAAAATCTTGTTATGCAAATTGATAAGATTAGAGACAGTATAAAGCTTGCTTTAGGTGATCTTCAATAGTTGTACTACCGGGAGCTGAGTCAAATATTAATTAATATAGAGTAAGCTAATTTTATAGTTAATTAAGCTGTATTTTACTCCGACCCCAACCTCTGAAAATTATTCTCTCTTATTAATTACACTTCCAGCAAGTCAGCATCCAGCTCACCTCTTTTCTGCGCAAACTGTTTCACTTCATGTAATGGAATATGATCACCTTCATCATCTCCGTAATAGGCAGTTTGTACAATCCCTTTTTCATCAATTAGAAAATCTGCAGGCATAGCTGTCATGTCACCTTTAATGCGCCACGGAATATAACCCTTAAACATACTTAACATTAAACCGGGAAATCTGAATAACATGCCTTTAAAAACGCCTGAAATAGAATGTTCAACCTGATATAAACGATGAATTGAATTATCTTCATCAGCTAAAATTGGAAAAGGTGATTGATGTTTTGTGGCAAATTTCTGTAGGTTTTCTAATGAGGAATCAAATACAGCAACAACTTCAAAGTCATCACCGTAGCTGCCTTTTTCAACTTCTTTAATTATATTATGCAAACGTAAATTACAAAAAGGACATGACGCAAATCGATAAAAGGTCAGTAAATAACGTTTGCCTTTTAATCGTTCAAGTTTGAATTCTATATTACTTATATCAGTTAAATTAAAATCGGGTGCTTGCTGACCGGTCACTATTCTCATAACATAAATACTCATTTTGTAATTAAAAGGCCCCTGATTGTCGGGGAGACAAACAGGGGAATTGCTGGCAAAACTTTAATATAACAATGCAGACTAAAAACTTTTTATAATTCCTTCTATTTATGACTGATTTATATAAACAGGGTTACATCAGATTTTTGAGCTGTAGGTAAGAAACTTGCTGCACCAACCCATTCATCTACTTCGTCCATGAACTCATCCTGATTATGACCAAACATATCAACGGTCATCTGGCAGGCTAACATTTTAACTTCGGCTTCAAGGCATAAACTACGCAACTCTTCTACGCTTGCAATCCCTTTAACTTCAGTTGTTTTTTTCATCATGGCGGTTGCCATAGTTTCAAATCCGGGCATATTTCCCATAATGGCGTTTGGGATATTCATATTAATATTTTTTAACCATTCAGGACCTACAGGCATTTTCATCGGCATGGCCGGATTTCCCATAGGGCTCACGCTTAAGTTCAGGTTTTTTTTAAGTAGATCCAGGCCGTAAAAGGTAAAAAACATAGAAACATCCCAGCCTAAAGCTGCCGCAGTTGATGCCAGAATGAATGGAGGGTACGCCCAGTCCATTGTGCCCTTGGTTGCAATAATGCTCATAGAAGGTACGTGGTCGTCTTCTTCTTTTTGCCTGCGTTCTTCAAAACGTTGGTCAAACCAGTTATTTAATTCATCTTGAGTCATGCTGATTAAATCATTGCTGTTATCTATCTTTGCTGTGTTTGCGCTCATCTTTTGGCTCCTTCGGTTGCATTTGCTGACCGGTGGGTTAGTGGGGTAGCTACATCTTTTAGGGCGATATTTATGTTTGCCTTGAAAACTAAGATAGTTGTCTGACTATGAAATGTCAACAAAATTCAATAAGAATATTATGGATTGCTGATTTTTTGTTGAGATGAGGTGGGATGTGTCAGTTTTACACTGCTCTGGCACATCTTCATCGGGGATTGAGCATCTTGTTAGCTCTGTCCCCTGTTTTGAGACCACGAGGAATTGATAGTGTAGTGAGTTGACTCCGTAATACTCTTGATGGCATCAATACAGGGGACAGGGCGCAAAAAACGCGATCTTTCCCCGATGGAGATGTGTCATAACAGTCGGTTTTTACAGACTTTTTACAGGTTTAAATCTTGATATGGTTGACTTAGTGAGATGTTAAGTGACTGATTCTTATATGATTCCAGTGTGTCTAATAAGCTTGCTTGCCAGCTTACTTCCGGGTCATAACCGATTTGCTGATTGGTTTGCTTATTATCAATAACAGGACATTTAAGCATATCAATCATAGCGGGAGTAAATAGAGGCTGGTTACCTATTTTATGTGTCTTACCCTGTAGCCAGAGAATAGGGCTAGCAAGAGATGAAGGTAGCCCCGGTCTTAGAGGAGTTGCTTTAATTTGTTCATTAATAAACGACATTACATCGGTATGTGATGCTGTTTCGGGGCCGGTTATATTCAGACTATGATAACTGGACTCAAACGGTCCCAGTGCAGCCCGGACAAATGCCTGGCCAATATCATTACCATCAACTATTGGCAGATATCCTGATTTTCCTGTCACGTATGGAAGTATTGCCTGATTGCTACGCGCGAGGAGTAACGGCAAAAGCCCCATATTCAGTCGTTTACCCGAGTATAAACCAAGACGTAAATTTACAAACTGGCATCGAGGGTCCTGATAATTTCGTAAATATTCTTCTACAGCAATATGGCAGTTGATCATTGGCCAGTAAGCGCGGGGTTTGCCAGTTGCATCTGCATTGTTACGCTGGTTTATGCTAGCAGTATAGATACTACTCAAGTTTATAAACCGACTTACCCGCCATTCAATTGCGTGATTAATTAAGTCAAGAGTTGGTTCAAGATAGGTTTTATTACAGGTGTCTGCAGATTTTTCAAAACTACTCCAGCCTGCTGCATGACAAATAATATCAACGCCAACTAATACCCGGTCAAGATAGTCCGGGTCACGTAAATCTCCCTGACGTACTTCTCCTTTATAAGATGGAATTAGTTTTGATGGGGTGCGACAGGCGGCAACAATTTCCAGGTCCTGGTGTTGAATTTTCATCAGGGTTTCTAATATATGGCTACCTACAAATCCATTTGCTCCGGTGACGAGTATTTTTGTAATTAGTTTATTCCTGTAAAACGGTTTGAGTTATTAAATCATGAGTGAGTTTATCAGACAATTTTTTATAATAGTGATGCGTATCAGTTAGATGTGCTTTCAAGTAAACGCTCAAACTCATCGGCGGGTAATGGTTTGCTAAATAAATACCCCTGAGCATAATCACACTTTAAGTCTTTTAATAAACTCAGCTGTTGTTCTGTTTCAACACCTTCAGCTACTACTTTTAAGTTAAGCCCATGAGCCATTGCAATGGCAGCATTAACAAGTTCCAGATCTGCTTTGGAGTTAGTAATATCATTAATAAAACTACGATCGATTTTTAATACATTAAATGGATAACTACGCAGATAACTAAGGGATGAATAACCGGTACCAAAATCATCCATTGAAATTTTTAAACCTAATTTATGTAATTCATCGAGTGCAGTATCTATATAACTGTGTCCACTCATTAATACACCTTCGGTTATTTCCAGTTCAATTAAATGGTTTGGTAATCTGGATTGTTTAAGTGTTTTTTCTATGAAACTTACTAAATTAGGGTCTCTAAACTGACGGGGAGACAGGTTAATTGCAACATTATAATCGGTGTTATGTTTTTCCCGCCATATAGATGTTTTGTTAATAGCTTCAGTCAATACAAATTCACCAATGGGTAAAATTAATCCGGTTTGTTCTGCTACTGGTATAAACTCATCAGGTGAAACATTTTTTAGGGCCTTGTTATGCCAGCGCAATAAAGCTTCAGCGCCCATTATTTTTCCAGAACTGATATTCATTTTAGCCTGATAATATATTTCAAACTCTCCACGATCCAGAGCACCATGAATTTGCTCTTCCAGAGCAAGACGACGTAAAGCTTCCTTGTTCATTGCATCGGTAAAAAAGGTGTAAGTGTTGCGGCCATGATCTTTTGAGTTATACATGGCGGAGTCAGCGTTTCTCAATAACTCTGATGCGTCTTTACCATCGCCCGGGTAAATGGCAATGCCAATGCTGGCAGTTAAAATAAGCTCCCGGTTTTCAATTCTAAATGCTTTTCTGAACTGCTCCAGCAGGTTCTCGGCAATTGGCTGTGCATCCGTTGCATTAATAAGCCCGCCTAACAATATGATAAATTCATCACCACCTAGTCGTCCAACTGTATCCTGTGTGCGTACTACGCTATTAAGCCTATGTGCTGCTTCAATTAGTAAGTTATCACCTGTTTCATGCCCCAGTGTGTCGTTAACTTTTTTGAAATCATCAAGATCTAGAAAGAGTACAGCAACTTTTTCATCATTACGTTCAGTTTCATGTAATAGCTGTGACAAACGGTCTAGAGAAAGAAAACGATTTGGTAAATCAGTTAAAGTGTCGAAATTGGCCTGATGTAGTATTTTTTTGTCTGCTTTCAGTCTACTGGTTATATCAGTAATAGCTGCTGTCATTAAAAAATTTCCAGATAATTTTATTTTTGACAGACTTACTTCAATATTTAATTCATCACCATTTTTTTTATATACCGTAATTGGCTGTCTGGACATAGAAGAAACATAATCCTGATTGCTATTTTTATACTCATCTATTAATGAATTGTGAATATTGTGATGTGTAACAGGAAGAAGTTTATCAAGCGGATGGTTTATAACTTCTTTACCGCTATAACCAAAAGTTCTTTCTGCTGCTTTATTAAAAAGAACAATATTATAATGTTCATTTATTGCAATAATAGCGGTTGGGGAGAGCTCTAATAAACTATGATAACGCTCTTCACTATTGTGCAAGTTCTCTTCAGCAACTGAACGATGATATATTTCATTCTCAAGAACCAGATTTTTATGTGTTAGTTCGCTTTCAACAAAACGCCGGCTCTCGCTAAATAAAACGACTAACCAGGCAATAATTAAATAAAGAATAGATGAAATAAAAAACAGATTAATATAAACATTCTGTACTGCGATTAAATGTTTTTCATCAATACCATCAGCCCTTACCATGTAAGTTGTCCAGAGTATAAATCCGGTTGCGGTCAGCAGGCTGATTATAATAAGTAAAAAACTAATTAGTCTTCTAATGCCACCCTGTTGCATATGTTTTTCCAGCAGTGGTTCGACCAAGTTGATGGCTTTTTCTCGCAGGCTGAATTCAGGCTTGTCTTTGCAGCTGTCGTGGCAACGTGACTCCAGTGTGCAGCATAATGAACAAATATTAGACTGATACATTCTGCAGCTTGCCATATCTGTTGTGGCGTATTGAATTCCACATACACCGCATATGTGTGTAGGCTGATCGCTCAGGTTTAGACTTTCTCGTGCTATGTAGTATTTTCCACGGGTGATAATAGCGATTATTGGGCTAAGTATAAAAGCGATTACCAGTGCAATGATGGATGAAAAAGCCTGCATTTGTTCACCGAGTAAACCGGAAAATGCGATTACAGAAATGATAGAAGCTATTAAAGTACTAAAAACACCAACTGGATTTATTTTGAATAAATGAGCGCGTTTAAATTCGATCATCGGTGGACTAAGGCCCAGAGGTTTGTTAATAACCAGGTCTGCAACAATAGCGGCTATCCAGGCGATGGCAATATTTGAATACAGGCCAAGTATTTTCTCAAGCACATCAAATACGCCGATTTCCATTAAAATTAAAGCGATGGTTATATTAAATACTAACCAGACAACACGTCCCGGATGTGAGTGAGTGACACGTGAGAAAAAATTTGACCAGGCAAGTGACCCCGCGTAAGCATTGGTTACATTGATTTTAATTTGCGACAGAATAACAAATATAAAACTGATACTTAATGCAACAGAGGGGTTTTCGAAAACATAGGTGTACGCAGCGTTATACATGTAAATTGGTTCACGGGCCTCATATATAGATGCTCCACCCAGTAGTACCAGTGCCGCGAGCAGTATGCCACCAATCTGCTTTAAAAATCCCAGTACAACCCAGCCTGGTCCGGCAAGAATGACAGCAAACCACCACTTAAAACGGTTTTCTTTTTTCTTATCGGGCATAAAACGCAGGTAATCAACCTGTTCACCTATCTGAGCAATAAGTGCTAATGAAATACCTAATGCGAAACCAAAATGATAAAAGGAAAATTCTGAACTACCTGATTTTGTCCCGGAAAAATTAAAAAAACTGGTTAATAAGTCTGGCTCTTTTAACAGGATCATCACAAATGGCAATATCATTAATGTAAGCCATATAGGTAGAGTGATTAATTGCAGACGATTGATTGCGGTCATACCATAAAAAACAATCGGAATAATGATGATAGAGCAAAGGGCATAACCAATATATAAAGGTAACCCCGTGTAAAGCAGTAGAGCCTGAGCCATAATCGAGGCTTCAATCGCAAAAAATATAAAACAGAATGAGGCGTAAATTAAAGAGGTAATGGTAGAGCCCAGGTAACCAAAACCGGCAGCCCGGGTTAGCAGATCTATATCTATATTGTATTTTGCAGCATGGTAGCAAATAGGAAAACCCATAAGAAAAATTATGATTGAAGCTGCAAGAATGCCCCAGAATGCATTTTCAATACCATAGGTAATGGCGATACTGGCACCAATAGCTTCAAGAGCGAGAAATGAAATACTACCTAAAGCCGTATTGGCTACGAGAAACTCAGACCAGTTACGAAAGCTGGAAGGGGAGTAACGCAGGGCATAGTCTTCAATCGATTCAGCAGCTACAAACTTATTGTATTCGCGGCGTTTGATTTCGACATTAGATTGCTTGTTGTGTTTAGGCATATTTACTTATGTGAGAGCTAAGTAGGTTTTATGAGTGCCAGTGTTATAAGCAGGGCGCTCTTCAAAGGTGCATAGGTAATATATAGGTGTGAAACAGGCCTTTTGCAATGAACTTCAAGGCTACTGTCTTTATGTTTTGGTTTTATTCAAATGAATAAGTTTAAGTGTTTCTTCTAGTGCAAGTTGCTTAAAAAAACGGGGGGCGGAGTCAAAATAATTTATTTTAATGCTGGTTTTGAATATGTAGGGTATTACTATGATTGCGACTTCAAAATTAGTATTGAGAGTCAGGGCTCGTTTCGTATTGCTTGTGATATCGTCAGCTAAAGCTAATTCATACAAAGAACGTTTCTTTATAATTCAAGATTCAGGTAAACGAATGAATTTAACCGCTTCATCTAATACAAACTGCTTAAATTCCTGAGCCACCGGTGACAGGCGCTTTCCGCTACGTTGAACAATGTGCCAGTGACGTTGAATAGGGAAGTCTGTTACGTTAAGGATCGCGAGACGTTGGGTTTCCAGCTCTAGTTCTAATGTATGTATCGATACCAGTCCCAAACCCAGACCCGCTTCAACCGCCTGTTTAATGGCTTCATTTGAACTCATCTCTATACCAGTGTGAAAACTAACTTGATGTTCATCAAAGAAACGTTGAATAGCACCTCGAGTACCTGAGCCGCTTTCACGTACTACGAAATGTTCATCTTCAAAGCGTTCTAAAGGTATATTTTGCTCAGTAACAAGAGGGTGATTGGGAGGGGCGATAATAACTAATGGGTTTACCATAAAAGCTTCTGATTCAACCTCAACGCCTTCAGGTGGCTGTCCCATTATAACGAGGTCAGGTTCGTTGTTAGCTAACTGCTCTTGTAAGCTTTTACGGTTGGTGATGTCCAGGCTGATGGTGACATCTTTGTAACGTTGTGAAAATGCGGCGAGTAGGCGAGTAGCAAAGTGGCTAGCGGTGGTGGCAACAGATATAGCCAACTTACCACTGCTGCCTCCTTTTAGTTCTTCTAATACAATTTCTGCCTCATCTAACAGGTGTCCGATACTCTGGCTATAGGCAAAGATTTCTCGGCCCGCGTCGGTAAGATGCATTTTTTTACCTATTTGCTCAAATAAAGGAAGCCCAACAACCTCCTCTAACTGTTTGATTTGCATAGAAACACCGGGTTGGCTGAGGTGTAATTCCTTAGCGGCACGGGTATAACTTAAATGCCGCGCAGCGGATTCAAATACTTTCAGTTGTCGAAATGTGAGATTGAGAGCCATATGTGACAATTTGTGATTAATGTATAAGTATTAGCTTATCATAATAATCAAAAACTTTGAGTGTTATCTATGGTTACTAGGTTTTATAGTGGCCGTCCCTGATGAAAGGGGCTTAAATTTTAAGTCGCTGGAAGCAGCCCGAATTTTAAATAACTGAGGAGATCTAAATGGATCAGTCAGCACGTTATGCAGACCTAAGTCTGGATGAAGCAACACTTATAGCCGACGGCGGCCACATGTTAGTGGCTTACACTATGACACCAATGCCTGGTTTTGGTGGATATTTAGAAACTGCAGCTCACTTTGCAGCTGAATCATCTACTGGTACTAACGTTGAAGTATCTACTACAGATGACTTCACTAAAGGCCTTGATGCAATGGTATATGAGATTGATGAAGCTAAAGGCATCATGAAAATCGCATATCCTAATGACCTGTTTGATCGTAACGTTATTGATGGCCGTTCAATGGTTGTATCTTTCCTTACACTTGCTATTGGTAATAACCAGGGCATGGGTGATGTGCAATGTGCACAGATGATCGATTTCTACGTTCCTAAAGCAATGCTTAATTCTTTCGATGGTCCTTCAGTAGATATCACTGATATGTGGAATATCTTAGATCGTCCACGTGAAAACGGTGGTTACATCGCAGGTACTATCATCAAGCCTAAGCTTGGTTTACGTCCAGAGCCTTTTGCTGAAGCTGCATACCAGTTCTGGTTAGGTGGCGATTTCATCAAAAATGATGAACCTCAAGGTAACCAGGTTTTCTGCCCAATGAAAAAGGTTATTCCTTTAGTTTCTGATGCAATGAAACGTGCACAGGACGAAACTGGCGAAGCTAAAATCTTCTCTGCAAACATCACTGCAGACGATCACCACGAAATGTGTGCTCGTGCTGACTACATCTTAGAAACTTTCGGTTCAAATGCTCACGCAGTTGCATTCTTAGTTGACGGTTATGTTGGTGGCCCAGGTATGGTTACAACTGCACGTCGTAACTACCCTGGTCAGTATTTACATTATCATCGTGCTGGTCACGGTGCGGTCACTTCTCCTTCATCTGTACGTGGTTACACTGCATTTGTTCTTGCTAAGCTTTCTCGTCTTATGGGTGCGTCTGGTATCCATGTAGGTACAATGGGCTTCGGTAAAATGGAAGGTGGTTCAGACGATCGTAATATCGCATACATGATCGAACAAGATAGTGCTGATGGTCCGGTTTATCACCAGGAATGGCACGGTATGAAGCCAACTACGCCAATTATCTCTGGTGGTATGAACGCGTTACGTCTACCTGGTTTCTTCGAAAACTTAGGTCACGGCAACGTAATCAACACTTCTGGTGGTGGTTCTTACGGTCACATCGATTCTCCTGCAGCAGGTGCTAAGTCTTTACGTCAAGCATTTGAATGTTGGAAAGCTGGCGCTGACCCAATCGAATTCGCTAAAGAGCATAACGAATTTGCTCGTGCATTCGAGTCATTCCCTGGCGATGCAGATTCATTGTTCCCAGGTTGGAGAGACAAGCTAGGCGTTCACAAGTAAGAATAATTGGTGTATTTGTCGCTCTTTGCCATCCTCGGCGCCGCGACAACCCGTTCTTCGTGAACATAAAAAGACCCTCGCCACTTCGGTGGGGGTTTTTTTTCTCTAAAATAAACGAAACTCGTTTATAAACGTAAAAGCATTTAATTAATAATTGTTTTTACCTTTATTTTCGTAAAAGAATTTAGCACTAAATTTAGGAAACCATGCCATGACTGACGTAGATATCGAACAATATAAAGTAAAAGAAGAGCCATTTTACGGTGCTCAGGATGATGAGGTTGAGCTTTATGAAGCGGCTTATGAAGCGCGCTTGCCTGTAATGATTAAAGGTCCAACCGGTTGTGGTAAGTCTCGTTTTATTGAGCACATGGCATGGAAATTAGGTAAACCTTTAATTACTGTTGCCTGTAATGAAGATATGACGGCTTCTGATTTAGTCGGCCGTTATTTGTTAGATGCTAACGGTACACGTTGGTTAGATGGCCCGTTAACAACAGCTGCCCGTATTGGTGCAATTTGTTACCTTGATGAAATTGTTGAAGCACGTCAGGATACTACGGTTGTAATTCACCCATTAACTGACCATCGTCGCCAGCTTCCTTTAGATAAAAAAGGTGAGTTAATTGATGCGCACCCTGATTTCCAGTTAGTTATTTCATATAACCCGGGTTACCAGAGTTTGATGAAAGATCTAAAACAGTCTACAAAACAGCGTTTTACGGGTCTTGATTTTGATTACCCTGATACAGCTACAGAAGCAGGTATTGTAGAAAAAGAATCTGGTTGCGATGCAGAAACAGCTGCTAAATTAGTAAAAATTGCACACACTGCGCGTAACCTTAAAGGTCATGGTTTAGATGAAGGTATCTCAACTCGTTTATTAGTTTACGGAGCAACTTTAATGAGTAAAGGTATCGAAGCGAAAGCGGCATGCCGTATGGCAATGGTTCGTCCGATTACAGATGATTCTGATATTCGCAGTACATTAGATCACTCTATTGATAGTATTTTTGGTTAAAAAGATAAAAGCTTTTTGCTGTAAATAAACGCAAAATTCACAAATTTTGCTGATTAGATTGGTAAAAAGTTAAAACGTCATTCCCGAATGCTTGTGTCGGGAGTCTAGCGACTTTACTGTACTTAGGGTCACTGGTTCCCCGGCACAGGTATTACTTCGGGCTCCTGCTCTTCGCTTCACGGCCAGGCAGAGTCTGTTTAAATCTTTCCAGAAGATTTAATCGGGGATGAAAAATATAATTAACTGAATTGTATTTACTCGCATGTTATGCGGAAAAAACTATGACTGATATTGATATACAAAAATACCGTAGCAAGCTGAAATGTAATTTCGAGCAAATTGAAGAATGCTTTGACGATTACACTAACGATGCTTTACGTAATTTAAGTGAAGATGGCGTAGAAAAATATTTTGAAGGTGCTTCACGGGTTTGCATGATAGGCCGTGGCTGGGAGCCGGTTAGTATTTATCTGGAAGAAATGCCGGGTATTTCAAATAGTCTGGGTGAATCTGCTTTAGAACTTGTATCTCAATCTGTCTGGGATATGTCACGCACACCCAACGGTAATTCTATTCCGCCATTTATGCAGTGTTTACCAGAAGCGGCACGTCGTTTAGGTTCGCTTGAACAGATGGAGCATTTCCTGAAAATTATTTTTGATTTTATGGAAAGCACAACCGGTTCAATTCACGGTCATCATACTACTTTTGCAAGCCCGGGTTTACCTGAGTTATTAAAACAATCCCCGTATCTTTTAAATCAGTTATCACTCGAAGGTTTAAAAAACTGGGTTGAGTATGGTGCGCGTAATTACAATAATCATCCAGAGCGTCAAATAGATTATTTCAGTCTGCAATCAGCCGATAGTAGAGCCATGTTACAACGTGAGCGTCACGGCACATTGTTTATGGATAATCAGCGTCAGCTGGATATGTATCTACGCGGTATGTGGGAAGATGAATCATACTTTGTGCCTTATTCATTAGGTTTCGATGAGTTACGTAAACCTGTACCTTATTATGATAATTTAGGTATTCGTGTTCCTGATGTATATGATGATTTCGTTAGCGACTTAGGTGCTGTTTCGGGGCTTGACCGTTACCGTGTCACTATTGCTCACATTGCTGCTCACAGACGTTGGACTGATGTATTAATTGCAGATAACTTTAGCCCGTTTCAGCGTATTGCTATTGAGCATTTAGAAGACTCTCGCGTTGAGTATTTAATGCTTAAAGAATATCCGGGTTTGCGTAAGTATTTGTTAGCGCTTCACCCAAAACCTGTAGAAGGTGATTGTGATACGGAAAAAGAATCCTGTGTTCGCCATCGTTTAGCGATGTTGTCGCGCTCTATTCTCGATGAAGATCATGGTTACACAAATGAGCATGTTTTAGAATTTAGAAAACGTTTCTTTGATGTAGTTGAAAAAGACGGTGGCACTACAAAAGCTATGGTTGATATTGGCATCACCTTTACAACCCGGACGCGTTTACAAAGTGATCAGTTACCACATATTCGTTTTGAAAATACCGAAGTGGATTATCGTGATGATAATCGACACATGTGGGTGTTTATTGAAGAAAATGATGAAGCTGAAGATTACGAAAATAAGCAACAAAAGAAATCGGAAGAACTGGAAAATGAAGGTTTACCACCACGTCATTATCCAGAGTGGGATTACAATACTTCATCATTTAAACCAGACTGGGTAAGCCTGTACGAATCAATTCACCCGTCTGCTAATTCATCTGATATTGATAAAATTTTAGATAAACATGCGGCATTGGCAAAATTGTTAAAACTGATTCTCGATAAATTAAAACCCCAGCGTTTTGTGCGAGTGCGTTATCAGGAAGAGGGCAGTGAGTTAGATTTAGATATAGCGATACGTTCTCTAATTGATTACAAATGTGGTTCGCAACCTGATCCGCGAATAAACATGAGCCATAAACATGATGGTCGTGATATTGCGGTTATGATTTTACTGGATTTATCAGCGTCATTAAATGATAAACCGGATGGGTCAGATCAAACTATTTTACAACTAAGTCAGGAAGCGGTTTCATTATTAGCCTGGACAATTGATCAGTTAGGCGATAAATATGCGATCGCCGGTTTCCATTCTGATACCCGCCATAATGTGCGTTATTACCATCTAAAAGGTTATAGCGAAAAGTTTGATGACACGGTAAAAGGCAGGCTGGCGGCAATGGATGCGGGTTACTCTACTCGTATGGGCGCGGCTATTCGTCATGCCGGGCACTATCTGGAAGCTCAAACAGCTGAAAAAAAGCTTATGCTTATACTCACTGATGGTGAGCCAGCTGATATTGATGTTGAAGATTCTAAGTACCTGATTACAGATACTAAAAAAGCGGTTGATGAGCTTTCATCAAGAGGCATGAATAGTTATTGCATTAGTTTGGATAGAAAAGCAGATGATTATATTCAGGATATTTTTGGCGTGGGTGGTTATACTATAATTGATCATGTGGAAAAGTTGCCTGAAAAACTGCCACTATTATTTGCTTCACTTACCTCTTAAGAAGTCATATGAGTAACCTTGTAAAAGCCAGTGTTGTTTTTTGTTATAAAGGTAAGACGCATTCAGCTTCTATTACCATTGAGCTTGATGAGTATCTGCAGGTAAGTGACACGCTGCCAGAGCTATACCCCATTATTGCTAAAGCTAATAATTATGACCTGTATTCATATGAGTTTGAAATGATGCAGGCGCAAAGTATTGTTTTTAGCGAAGCAACGGGGCTGGTTGCTGAGTTTATAACAGATGGTCTGTTAGATATTGAGGCTTTTGTTCAGGCATGGAAAGATTTACGGTGTATGGATGCATTAGTGAAAATTGCCGATGATGTCTTGTCTGTAGATGATTTAGAAAAAAACCTTGATCTTAAACGGGCATTGTTGGAAGCTTACAGGTTGGGGCAGGCAAGTTGTGTTAGTGAGTCATCGGCTACTGATCCATTATTAGAGTTATAATATAAAACTCATTCTTCCATATTTTTTGAGATTACTGTGAAAAAAACATTCAAATTAACCAGTGAAAAAATCAAACCTGAGCGTCAGGTTGATGCCGTAAAGCATGAGATTAAAAAATATCTCAAGCGCGAACGCAAAAGAGATTTGGGTGAAGGTGTAGATTATCTGGATTTTGATTGCAAGTTCGGTGCTGATGAAGCGAATAGTGAAGTGATTCATCTGGCTGAAATCAATAAATCGATTGACTGGGCTGTAGCTGAAAATCTTGAATCGTTTTATCTTGAAGTGATCGCTAAACCCGGTTATCGAAATAAACAACCACAAGTATGAGCCTTTCTGGTTCATATGCTTCTATCAAAAAGTTTTCTTTAAAATTCAGTTAAATGTTGTGTCTAGTTTCTTTTAGTGCTTGAGGCATAATCAAGGTTTTCTCTTCTTTTTAGTTTTAGCCACTTTGAATGATCTAATTCATAATTTAATTCATCGGTTCCCGATGAAAGCTAATCTTCATTAGTTTTCAGTCACTTAGCCCCATTTTTTCTTTTACACCACAAAAAACATTAGCTTTAAAGCCTACCTTTCATCCGATTTGAGCGATTTGAGCGATTTAAAACTTGAATAATCACTTAAAAGTCCTATTATCGTACTTATAGTAATTAAATCGCTCAAAACGATCATTACGCAAATATCGCTAAAAGCATGAATGTAAGTAATTGATTTGGTCGTTATTTGGTATATCGAGGAAAAGGCTGTGACAGATAGCATAAAAGGTAAAAC
The DNA here is from genome assembly GCA_003349885.1 of endosymbiont of Galathealinum brachiosum. Classification (NCBI taxonomy): domain Bacteria; kingdom Pseudomonadati; phylum Pseudomonadota; class Gammaproteobacteria; species endosymbiont of Galathealinum brachiosum. The sequence goes on from QFXC01000003.1 coordinate 92,144, forward strand.
ATATTTAACCCCTAGTGAAGTGGCTGATTTGTTGATGGTGTCTTCGGCTGCGATAAGAAGATGGGCTGCGTTGGGTGAATTAAAAGCATTAACTACACCGGGTGGGCATAGACGGTTTTTACCTGAGCATGTTAAAGAATTTGCAAAAAGCAGGAATATAGTAATAGACCAGAATGAGAACGAGATAGAGCAAGGCATAAGGGTTCTGGTTGTAGATGATGATAAGCAGTTTTCTGGTTATTTAATGAAAATGTTAGGTCGCTATCCTGGAAAGCTGTTACCTGAACTGGCTGAAAATGGTTTTGAAGCAGGTATTAAAGTACATGATTTTAATCCAGATGTGGTTCTACTTGATTTGATGATGCCTGGAATGGATGGTTTTCAGGTGTGTGAGCAATTAAAAAGTGATGATCAAACACAAGACGTACGTGTAATAGCGATGACCGGTTATCCATCAGCATCAAATACCAAAAATATTCTTCAGGCAGGTGCAGAAGTATGTTTACCAAAGCCGATTAACAGAAAGGTGTTGTTAAAACATCTTGGTTTGAAATTGACAGAATCAGCTTAATGTTAAATACAGTTTATTGATGGTTTGTAGCCATAATTTGAAAATTATAACTACAATTAATTAGCTTTATTAAAGATAGGAGACATCACATGAGTCAGCAGGATCAGCAAGCCGTTAACTGGAAGGCCGGCATTGAATGCACCGTGTATCAGGTGAGTCAGCTAGAAAATGAAATTTCAAATTTGATGCTTCTTAAAAAACCGATGATATTTGATTTATCAAAAGTAGAAGAATTTGATGCCAGCTTTATTCAATTGCTCCTGGCCGCTCAGCTGCAGGCAAAAAAAGACAACCTACAATTATCAGTTGAAGGCGCATCTGAAGCGTTAATTGAACTGGTTAACGGCATTTATTGTCAGCCTGCATTATCCGGCTTGCCTGAAATCAGCGAGGAGTCTGATCATGTCTCTTGATGAAAACACACAAATATTTGTAACTGAAAGTCATGAGTTACTAGAGGATATGGAGTCAGCTTTACTTGATCTTGAGCGTTCACCTAACGATGCAGATTTAATAAACCGTGTATTTAGAGCCGCTCATACTATCAAAGGTTCTTCAGGGTTATTTGGCTTTGATCATATTGTTGAATTTACACATGTAGCAGAAAATTTACTCGATGATGTACGTAATTGCCTGGTGCCTGTATCAGGTGATTTGATTAGTTTATTTATGAGAGTAAAAGATCATATCTCATTATTAATTCAGAGCGTTGTTGATGACTCTGAAGTCAATCAGGAGGAAAACAAGGCTTTACTTGAAATGCTTAATGCATTTAAAGCGGGTTCTGGTGATGCAACGGGTGTTGTTTGTGAAAATAATGCAAACGATTCTGATGCGGGTGAAGACCCCGATGAAGATGTTAAAGGTAAAGTAAAAAGTGAAGACTGGCATATTTCAATACGTTTAGGTATCGATACCTTTCGTCAGGGTTTTAATCCCCAGGTAATGTTTAATCAGATTAAAGAACTAGGTGAAATTAAAAAGGCCAGATTAGTCACTGAAGTTATACCGTTATTAAATGATGTTAATTCAGAAAGCTGTTTTATGGGCTGGGAAATTATACTTACTTCAAGTGAAGATAAAAATACTATCTCTGAAGTATTTGAGTTTTTTGATGACGCCAAAATTGATATCTTACCGCCAAAATCTCATATTAATGATTATAAGGAAATGATTAAAAATTTACCTGATGATGATCTAGTGATTGGGCAGATTTTAGTAGAGATAGGTGCATTAACAGAAAATGAACTGCAGCAAGCGCTAAATCAGCAAAAAGAAGAGGGCGGTTTAACCGGTGATATTCTGATTGAGCAGGGATCAATACAGCCTGAAGTGGTTGATACTGTTGTTGAAAAACAGAAAAAAATACGTAATGAAAAACAGCGAGAGTTAAGTTTTGTTCGAGTTGACTCCGAAAAACTGGATGTACTGGTTACGCTTGTGGGTGAGCTGGTAATTAGTGGCGCAAAAGTATCACAAATGGCAGAGCACAGGGAAGACGATGAGTTAATAGAGTCTATGGAAGAGATGATGACAACGCTTGAAGAAATGCGTGAATCCGCTTTAGGTTTACGAATGGTTCCTATTGCCAATACGTTAAATCGATTTAATCGAGTTGTACGTGATATTTCAAAAGATTTAAATAAGAAAATTCGTCTTGAAATAACAGGTGGTGAAACAGAGCTTGATAAAACAGTTATTGAGAGAATAGGTGATCCGTTAACTCATTTAATTCGAAACTCAATGGATCACGGAATCGAATTACCTGCAGAACGAGTACTGGCGGGAAAAGAAGAAGAAGGCGTGATACACCTTAAGGCCTTTCATGAAACCGGCACAATAGTAATAGAGGTGATAGATAACGGTAAAGGCCTTGATGCAGAGAAACTGTTTTCTCTTGCCAAAGAACGTGGCCTGGTTAAAGAAGGTGATGATCTATCAGATAAAGAAATTTATAACCTGATATTTGAACCGGGTTTCTCAACAGCAAAAACAGTCAGCAATATCTCTGGTAGAGGGGTTGGCATGGACGTTGTAAGGCGAAATATAGAGGCGCTACGCGGTAGTGTTGCAATTAATTCTGAAAAAAATATAGGTACAACAATCTCAATTCGTTTGCCCTTAACGCTTGCAATTATTGACGGCTTCCATGTTCGGGTTGCTGATGAGTCATTCATTATTCCTCTTGATATGATCGATGAATGTGTAACCCTGACAGAAGATCAAAAAGAAGAAGTTAAATCGCATAATTATATTAATTTACGTGAAGAAGTATTACCGCTTATTCGAATGGATGACTACCTTGGTATTCAAAATAGCCATGCCAAAACATCACGTATAAATGTTGTTGTTGTTCAGTTTGCGGGTAAAAAATTAGGTTTACTTGTTGACGAGCTCGATGGTGAAGCTCAGGCAGTAATCAAACCACTTGGACGCGTTTTCCAGGGGGTAAGAGGATTTGCCGGTTTTACTATTCTGGGTAGTGGACAGCTAGCATTGATTATGGATATTCCAGATCTTGTTAAATCGGCAATACAACGAGAAAAGACAGAGCATAAAAATCAATATCGCCCCCAAGAAGATATAGAAGTTACTAAACCATTAATACACTAAAGTTAAATTTGAGGGTACGGCCATGAATATTATTAATAATCTCAATATAAGAAACAAGTTTATCTTGATGTTGGTGTTTCCAATTGTCGGCTTGTTATATTTCTCTATTGTTGAAATTATTGCAGAGTATAAAGTCCTTTCTGAAATGGAAAAAATAGAAAGTTTATCTGCCTACGCCGTTAGAGCGAGTAATCTGGTGCATGAATTGCAGAAAGAACGGGGTATGACAGCGGGTTATATTGGTTCAGCAGGTAAAAAGTTTTCTGTAAAACTACCGTCTCAACGTTTAAATACGGATAAAAAGCTCGCTGAGTTGAAAACATATCTAGGTCAGCATGATGTTAAAAGCTATGGTGGCGAGAGCCTGGCTCAGGCTGTTAATGCGTTATTGAATGATCTGAACCAGTTGCAGGATAAGCGAGCTGCAGTTACTAATTTAGATATTAAACTTAAAAGTGCAATTAGTTTTTACACTGGGTTAAATAAGAAAACCCTTGAATCTGTTGAAATGATTGCAAGTATCAGTACAAATTCTGAAATATCAAGATTGTCTTCAGCTTACGTTAATTTTCTGCAGAGTAAAGAGCGTGCGGGTATTGAGCGAGCTGTTCTTTCCGGAACATTTGCAGCTGGAAAATTTACCTCAGGAATGTATGAAAAGTTTTTACAGCTGGTTGTAGAGCAGGATACATATATGAATGTATTTAAGTCTTTTGCAAATGCTGGCCAGTTAACATTTATTGATGATGTAATGAAAGGTAAGGCTGTAGATGATGTTACTCGTTATCGTGGTATTGCTAGAGATGCTCAACTGCGCATTAATGGATTTAATGAAGATGCAGGTGAGTGGTTTAAAGCAGCAACAGGGCGTATTAACCTGCTTAAGTCAGCTGAAGATCACTTTGCAAAAGATATGAGTGGTCGTGCAGATGAGTTGTACGCGGCTGCAAATGCAAACTTTATGTCTGCCCTGACGGTGGCGATAGTGGTAACGGTTATAACATTTATATTTACCTTTATTATTATGCGAGGCGTATCCAGTGCATTGAAAGACGCGCTTATCAGAATGAAAGATATTGCGGAAGGTGAAGGTGACCTTACTCAACGTATCGAAATTAAATCCACAGATGAAATCGGTCAGTTGTGTTCAGCGGCTAATGCTTTTATTGAAAAAATTCATGGTGTGATCAGTAATGTTAAAAGCAGTGCGACAGGGTTAAGCGATGCAGCCAATCAGGTTAGCAGCGCTTCACAGAATTTATCCAGTGGTTCATCAGAACAGGCTGCCAGTGTTGAGGAGACGTCTTCTTCTCTTGAGGAAATGAGCGCAACAGTTAATCAGAATGCGGATAATGCAAAACAAACGGAAGCGATGGCAACAACGGCTTCCGGTCAGGCAGATGAAGGTGGTACACAGGTTGCTGAAACGGTTGTGGCAATGAAAGATATAGCAGAAAAAATTGCCATTATCGAAGACATTGCATACCAGACTAATCTTCTGGCACTTAATGCCGCTATTGAAGCTGCACGTGCAGGTGATCATGGTAAAGGTTTTGCAGTCGTTGCCTCTGAAGTTCGTAAGCTGGCAGGTCGAAGTGAGTCTGCTGCAGGTGAAATTAGTTCACTTGCTAAGAGCAGCGTTGCGGTAGCGGAAGGCGCAGGGCATTTGCTTGAAGAAATAGTACCCAGTATTAAGAAAACTGCGGATCTTGTGCAGGAAATTAGTGCCTCTTCTGAAGAGCAGGCAGCGGGTATAGGTGAAGTAAATGGTGCTATGGGACAGCTTGATACGGTGACCCAGAATAATGCAGCACTTGCTGAAGAATTATCGGCAACAGCAGAAGAAATGAGCGCGCAAACTCAGGCGCTGAGCGACATGATGAGTTTCTTTACGGTAAGTGATGATGCAGGAATGACTACACCGGTGACCGTATATGACGATAGAAGTCAAACGCCGGTATCTACTCCATCTAATGTTAGACCTCAGGCTAGCTTTGATAGCTCTGAGAGCATACCGGACGGATTTCAGCGTTATTAATAAAATATGATCTGTTTATAAATTGAAGTAATTTTAAGGCCCCCTTAAAGGAGATAAATTATGTTTAACAATGTAACAATAAAAGCAAAGATAATTATGTTGAGTACCTTTTTAACCATTGTAGGAATGGTCATAGGTGTGTATGCAATAGTTTCCGTCTCTAAAGTATCACAGGAAATAGATGATGTTGCTAATCTCGATATGCCATTAACTGAAATGGTTACTAAAGTTGTAGAGCATCAGCTTGAGCAGGCAGTTTATTTTGAACGTGCATTACGCTTTGGCGAGCAGGTAGGCTCTGAAGATCATGCGGCTGAGAATTTAAAACACTCCATTGCTCAATTTGACAAAATTAATAAAAAAATAAAAGAGGAATTTAAACAGCTTGAAGAGAAGTTAGGTGAGGCAATTGAAAACAGTCACACTGAAATGGATAGAAAAGAATTTGAGAAGCTTTTAGATGAGGTGACGGCGGTTGATAAGAAGCATCATCATTATGAGCAGCAAGTTCATGAAGCTTTCTCTTTAGTAAAGTCGCGTCATTTTCATGAAGCAAATGTAATCGCGGAAGAGATTGAAAAAGAACAGGATGAGTTAAGCCATGAAGTTGAAGCTGTATTAACTGAAATCGGAAAATTTACTCATAACGCTTTATTGAGAATAAGTGAAGAAGAGCATGAAATGATACGGGTTATCATTATCATTGTTGTTTTGACTACCATATTTTCAGCGGTGCTTAGTTTATTGGTAATCAGGTCTATAGCTAATCCTTTACAGGCAGCTCTAACTCGAATGATTGATATATCACAGGGTGAAGGCGATTTAACTGCACGTATTGAAGTCAATAATAAAGATGAAGTTGGTCATTTATCTCTTGCGATTAATGATTTTATAGAAAAAATTCACGGTGTAATAAGTAATGTTAAAACCAGTGCTGATGGATTGGCGGATGCTGCTAATCAGGTAAGTGACTCATCACAAAGTCTTGCAAGTGGCTCATCTGAACAGGCAGCGAGCGTTGAGGAAACTTCTTCATCACTTGAGGAAATGAGCGCAACGGTTAATCAAAATGCAGATAATGCTAAACAGACTGAGAATATGGCTGTAGATGCATCTAATAAAGCAGAAAAAGGTGGTGAGGCTGTTACTAAAACAGTGACTGCAATGAAAGATATTGCGGGAAAAATTGCCATTATTGAGGATATTGCTTACCAGACTAATTTGCTTGCCTTAAATGCAGCGATTGAAGCAGCCAGAGCAGGTGAACATGGAAAAGGATTTGCTGTTGTTGCTTCCGAAGTACGTAAACTGGCGGGAAGAAGTGAAACTGCTGCAGGAGAGATAAGTGGTCTGGCAAATTCAAGTGTGTCAGTTGCTGAATCTGCTGGAAATTTACTGGAAGACATTGTGCCAAGTACTAAAAAGACTGCTGATCTCGTACAGGAAATATCAGCTTCATCAGAAGAGCAGGCAAGTGGTATAAGCGAAGTAAATGGTGCAATTGGACAATTAGACACAGTTACCCAGAATAATGCGGCTATTGCAGAAGAGCTATCAGCAACCGCTGAAGAAATGAGCTCACAGACACAGGCGCTTCAAGATATGATGAGTTTCTTTACTGTGCATGAAGATAGTAATGCCGGTGATTTTTTAATGGCTAATAAAGCTATGCAGCAAAAAAATAGTGCAGTAGTTAATAGTTCTTCTGTGGCACAGGATAATGTTTCTAATGAAGATATTCCTGAAGGTTTTGAGCGTCATTAGACGATTTTGTATTTTAAAAGAATAGCTGAAAATCAGATAGGTGATGATATGGTAGAAACAACAGATAGTATTGACCTGGATAGCACCGAAGACGCCAGTCAATTTTTAACATTTAAACTGTCAGGTGAAGAGCTTGCGGTGCCAATAATGCAGGTGAAGGAAATTATTGAATACGATGAACTCACCAATGTGCCAATGGTGCCCGAGTTTATTGCAGGCGCCATTAACCTGCGCGGAAGCGTTGTTCCGGTCGTTAATCTGGCTATTAAATTTGGACTGGAGCCGTGTGAAATAACACGTCGTACCTGTGTCATTATAATGGAAATTGATATAGACGGTGAACATTCTGTAATGGGCATGCTTGTTGATAAAGTACTGCAGGTTATAGATATAGCTGATGAAAATATAGACCCAGCGCCATCATTTGGTGCACAGATTAGAACAGATTTTATTCGTGGTATGGCGAAGCTGGAAGATCGATTCATTATTATTCTGGCTATAAATAAAGTCTTGTCTGTTGAAGAAATTGCGGTTGTTGGAAATATTAATGACGATGGCTCTTCTGAAGTAACTGTGGATTGATATTAGATATGCAGCTTGAAAACTCTCATAATACTGATAATCAGCAGGCCATATCCAGTAAAGCCTTTTCCGGCTTTAAAAAGTTGATTTTTGAATCGGCTGGAATAACGATGTCTGATGCAAAAAAATCGCTGGTGGCCGGTCGTTTAGGTAAGCGTTTACGTATATTAAATTTGCAGAGTTATGATGACTACCTTAAGTATTTAACAGTAGGTGAAGGCGTTAATAACGGAGAGTTTCAGATTTTTGTTGATTCGTTAACAACGAATGAAACTTATTTTTTTCGTGAACCACAACATTTTGATTTTTTAAAACAGGAAATACTTAAAAAACATAAGCCGGATCAGCTGTTACGAATTTGGAGTTCAGCGAGTTCTTCCGGTGAAGAAGCTTATACATTAGCGATGATACTTGCGGATGAACTGGGTATTGATGCTAAATGGGAAATTTTAGGCACAGATATTTCTACAGAGATGATTAGCTCTGCTAAGCAGGCTATTTATAATGAACACAGGGTTCGTCTTGTTCCTAAAGATGCGCGTCATAAGTATTTGTTAAAAGGTACAGGAAGCAATAAAGGCTATGTTGCTGTTGTTCCTGAGCTTAAGAAGCATGTTCGTTTTGAACATTATAATCTGGTTGATTCTCCCCTTAGAAAGGAAATGTTTGATGTTATATTCTGTCGTAATGTATTGATATATTTCAGTCAGGAAACCAAAAAAATTGTAATGCAGCGTTTATACAAACAGTTAAAGCATGGTAGTTATTTAATGACAGGGCACTCTGAGTCACTGCATGGAATGATTTCTGAGTTACGCAGTGTAAAACCTTCGGTTTATCTTAAAACGGGTAATGTTTAATGAGTGATGTTATTAAAGTAATGGTGGTTGACGACTCGGCACTGGTAAGAAAGGTGATGACAGATGTTTTGAGTAGTGATCCTGGTATTAAAGTGATTTCTCAGGCTCCAGATCCAATTTTTGCAATGCAGAAAATGAAGAAAGAAATGCCTGATGTTATTACGCTGGATATAGAAATGCCACGTATGGATGGTATTACATTTTTACAGAAATTAATGACTGAAAATCCATTACCCGTGGTGATTTGTTCTAGTTTAGCCAGAGAAGCCGCAGATACAACATTAAGTGCATTAAGAGCCGGTGCAGTAGATATCATTACTAAACCTGAAATTGGTGTTAAAGGGTTTATTCAAGATTCATCTATTCAAATTATTAATGCGGTTAAGGGTGCAGCAAAAGCAAGAGTTAAAAAACGTGCATCCGGTCATATAAATGTAGCGCCAAAACAGAATGCTGATGCGATTTTATCTAAGGGAAGTATTAATACTAAGGCAATGAGCGAGACCACGGATAAGCTTATTGCTATAGGCGCATCTACCGGTGGAACTGAAGCTTTAAGAACCGTGTTAGCTGGCATGCCAGCCATTTCACCTGGCGTTGTTATTGTGCAACATATGCCTGAAAAATTCACGACTGCATTTGCAGGGCATTTAAATGAAATTAGCGCGATGGAAGTGCGTGAAGCAAAAAATGGCGACAGATTAAGAAATGGCGTTGCATTACTAGCGCCTGGTGGTAAACACATGCTGCTTAAACGAAGTGGTGCACAGTATCATGTTGATGTTGTTGATGGACCTTTAGTCAGTCGGCATAGACCATCAGTGGATGTGCTGTTTAGATCAGTAGCCAGATTTGCAGGTGCCAATGCTACCGCATGTATTTTAACGGGCATGGGTGATGATGGTGCTACGGGATTGAAAGAGATAAGAGATGCAGGAGGTAGAACCTTCTCTCAGGATGAAGAAACATCTGTTGTTTATGGAATGCCCAAAGAAGCCTGGAAACGGGGTGCATCTGAAAGACAATTGGCATTAGGTGATGTGGCATTTGCATTGCTTAAAACAAGCCAGGAAAAAGTTAAAAAGAAGTAATTAATATATAGGAGAAAGAATATGGGTAAGAAAATTTTATTTGTAGATGACTCGGCTTCAATGCGTCAGATTGTGGGTATGGCAATATCAGGAGCTGGTTATGAAGTAACAACAGCAGAAGATGGTGCCGATGGCGTATCGAAAATGGATCAGGATAAATTTGATCTTATTATATCTGATGTCAATATGCCGAACATGAATGGTATTGAAATGCTTAAGGCGGCTAAACTGAATCCTAAGAATAAATTTGCGCCTGTGATTATGCTAACAACTGAGGCTGGTGATGATATGAAACAGCAGGGAAAAGCAGCAGGAGCGAAAGTATGGGTTGTTAAACCATTTAAACCTGACCAGTTACTTGGTGTTATTAAAAAGTTAATTGGTTAATTAAATGGCGGTTCATCAATCATATGAAAGGTATTGGGATAGTCGTTTCAAACGGCAAGCTGTGAAAATATTACCAGGTGATTACTTCGTAACTAATGGTAAAGAAATGATAGTAACAGTTCTTGGATCGTGTATATCAGCATGTGTTCATGATGAGTTACTAAAGGTAGGTGGTATGAATCACTTTATGCTCCCGCAGAATAAAAGTTATAAAAACAATAATCATCATATTGATGTTATTGATGATAGTAAAGCGGCTCGATATGGAAATGTGGCAATGGAACGGCTGGTTAACGACATAATAAAATTGGGTGGTAGCCGGCATAATATGAAAGCTAAAATATTCGGAGGAGGTCGCATTACTAATGCCAGAACGGATATAGGTTTAGATAATATAGATTTTGTACGTGAGTATCTGGATATAGAAAATATAGAGATTTTAAGTGAAGATGTGGGTGATATATACCCAAGAAAAGTGTATTACATACCCGAATCAAATGAAGTGTATGTGAAAAAAATTGAGAGAATGAATAATGATACGATCATGGTTCGAGAGAATAATTATATTAAGTCGTTAAAAAAGACGGAAACAGAAAGTCAGGTGTTTTTTCTTTCGGACTGAAAGTTTATTAAGCAAACATAATATAACAGGTAAAACTGGAATAAGTTTATGAATATATTAACGGAAATAATTAAAAATTCTCAGGCGATGTTAGGAAAAAATATGCGATATGTTTTTCTATCATGGTCTTTAGGTGTGGTGTTGATGATTGCCACAGCGTATATGGTTGTATCAGGTTCAGATGCAAAAACGGTGTTGATTATTTTATCATCAGCTGTGATTAGCTGGATAACAGGGAATTATATATTATTGTCAAAAACTGTCGCGTATAAAAATAACGAAGAGCATGAAACTCAGGTTGAACAGCAGCTTGTATCTGAATATGAAACAATTATGGATGACTCTGATAGAGAGCAATCGATTCAGTTTGAACAGATGGAAGATGAATTAAGCAGAGTTAAGTCAATACAGGGCGACGCTATATCAGGCATGATTACAAGTTTTCAGGGGCTTGAATCGCAGTCACATGTACAGCTTGATGTTGTTACAAGATTAATTTCTTTGTTAACAGAAGATAGTGATAGTGATTCAAAAAGTTTCAGAGAAGAGGCTTCTGAAATGATAGCTATGTTTTCATCGAGCATACAGGAAATGAGTAATGGAAGTATGCACATGGTTGAAGCAATGAACACGATGGCGGTTAATATAAATGAGATAGAAAAATTATTATCTGAGATTGATGGTATAAGTTCACAGACAAATCTTCTTGCACTAAATGCCTCAATTGAGGCTGCCAGGGCGGGTGATGCAGGGCGCGGCTTTGCCGTTGTTGCAGACGAGGTGCGTGGTTTGTCTCAAAGAAGTAGTCAGTTTAGTGGTGAAGTACGAAAAAATTATATGGAAATAGAGAAAACCATGAATGAGGCGAAAGATATTGTTGGTGCATTAGCTGCAGGTGATCTGACATTGGTAATGAAATCCAGAAATAGAATGGATGAAATGATGGAGGAATTAGAGCAAACAAATGAACAAATTAGTAATGAGCTACAAAATGTATCAAGTATTTCTTCTGAAATAAGTAGTGATGTTGAATTGGCTCTTCAGTCAATGCAGTTTGAAGATATGACTAATCAGTTGATTGAACACATGAAGAAACGTGTGGAAACATTACGTGGTTTCTCTAATGCGTCTTCAAGTCTTAGGCATGATTTTAATATAGTGAAATCAAGTGATATAGCAATGCATTTAGATGAACACTTAAGTAAGTTGCGTTTGACTATGGCAAATGCTCATGAATTATCAGAGCAGACAATTAAGAACCCGGTACATCAGGAAAGTATGGATGATGGCGAGATTGATTTCTTTTAAGGTGATGTTATGAAAAAAATACTAGTGGTTGATGATGAAGCACCTGTTAGAAAAATGTTACGTAGTATGTTTAAGAATGATAATTATGAAATTGTCGAAGCTGATAATGGCGTGACAGCTAAAGCTATGTGTCTTAAAGGTGATATTGACCTGATAATTACAGATATAGTTATGCCTGAAAAGCATGGTGTTGATCTGGTAATGGAATTGAAAAAAGAAGTTCCAGATTTGCCAATTATAGCTATATCTGGTGGTGGAGGTGTAAGCGGCCGATTTGATTATCTTGAAATTGCTAATCTTATGGGGGCTGACAATATATTAAGAAAACCATTTGAAGCTAAAGACCTAAGAGATATAGTGCATGATGTATTAGGTAATAAGCATGAGTAATACAGAAAATGAAGAATCAATTGATTTATTCAAACAAGCACTAGAAGCTACAGCTGATGGAGTTGTTATTACGCATGGTAACGGAAATATTTTATGGGTAAATCATGCTTATGAAAGGCTAACAGGTTATTCATTAAGTGAAGTAAAAGGTGTTAATCCTCGCATTTTAAAATCGGGTAAACAGGATCCGGTATTTTATAAGGATTTATGGTCTACTATTTCTTCAGGAAAAGTATGGAATGGAGAGTTATGGAATAAACGAAAAGACCATAGTTTATATCTTGAAGAGCAAAGCATTACACCTGTGTTAAATGAGAGTGGCGCAGTTACCCATTATATTGCAATAAAAAGAGATGTGACGAATCAGTTTCAACTGCAAAACCAGTTAAATAAAGCGCAAAGAATTGAAGCAATTGGTAATTTAACTGCAGGTGTTGCACATAATTTCAACAACAAATTAGCTAGTATTCTAGGTTATGCAGAACTGGCAAATGAAGAAGTTCAACAGTATTCAAATGAAGAGTTGATCGATTATCTAAATGAAATTATGGTTGCCGGAAAACTGGCAAGAGATCTTGTTCGTCAAATGATGTCTTTTAGTCGTAATGATATACATGAAATTAAATCTGTACAACTTTCAGAAGTAATTAAATCAACAGTAAAAATACTTTCTTCTACTTTACCATCATCAGTGAAAATACTTACACAATTACATGATGTTCCTGATGTAAGTGTTGATCCAGTACGTATGCATCAAATGATTCTAAGTCTTGCTGTAAACTCTAGTGATGCTATGGATGGTAAAGGTGTAATTATTATTGGCGTATATGAGGAGTCGGTTAAAAGTGAGATGTGTAATTCATGTCATGAAACCTTCTATGGTGATTATGTTGTTCTAACTGTGCAGGATACAGGTAAAGGTATTAGTTCTGAAGATATAGAAAAAATATTTCTTCCATTTTTTACTACCAGACAGAACGAGGGAGGTACGGGTATGGGGCTATCTGCTTTACATGGAATGATTCACGATCAGAAAGGTCACGTGCAGGTAGAGTCAACCCTTGGTCAAAGCACCGAGCTTAAGCTTTATTTGCCTGTTGCTCATACTGCCACAGGCAATATTGAGGTAAATACTGAAGAGTCTCAAAATGCTATAGACAAAAATGTAAAAGAGCACATTAGTATTATGGTTGTTGATGATGAGGCTTCAGTAGCAAATGTACTGGCAGAAATATTAAGGCATTACGGATATTACATTGAAGTTGAAACTAATAGTAAAAGTGCATTAATAAAGTTTTCTGAAAATCCGTCCAAGTACGATTTGTTAATTACAGATAAAGAGATGCCTCACTTAGATGGTATTGAATTATCTAGATTAGTTTCAGATATAAATAAAAGTGTTCCAGTTTTATTAATGAGTGGGCATAGTTCGGAAAAAGATGAGCATTATTCAGAAAATATAAAGACGGTCCTAACTAAACCATTTGAAACAACAGAGTTAATAGAAGTTATAAAAAACATTATTTTGTAACTTAGAGAAATAATATGGTGAAAACAGGCTCAGGTTTATATCTAAATTTGATTATTATCTTAGGTACAGGGACAAGTTTCCTGTTAGGTTTAATGGTCCTGTTTGGCTGGTATACGAATAACTCGTCACTGATTCAGGTGAGTCCTGAGTTTGTTCCTATGCAATATAACACAGCTCTGTGTTTTGTTTTAAGTGGCTTAAGTGCTTATTCTATATTTAAAAGAAAGAATGTTATTGCCTCTATGTTTGCATTTGTAACTATATGCATAGCTATTTTGACCCTGTCTCAATATGTGTTAATTACTGATTTTGGCATAGATCAGTTCTTTATGCAGCATGCTATTACAGTTAAATCATTTTATCCTGGTCGTATGGCCCCTGAAACTGCCTTTAGTTTTATTATAGTAAGTAGCTCATTGATTTTACTTAATTCTGGGTCTTTAAAGCATATCAATATGCCATTAATTTGTGGTGTTTTAGGTTCGTTATTAATAGGAGTTTCCCTTGTAGCACTTTCTGGATACATGTTAGCGCTTGATGAAGCATATGGTCTTGGTGATTTAACACAGATGGCTGTTCATACTTCATTAGGTTTTGTATGTTTGGGTATCGCTATTACTGGTCTTGCCTGGAAAGAAAGTGATATGGATGTTTCGTATTTGCCTTCATGGTTTCCTGTGATACTAGGTGTAGGTGGTTTTGTTATTGTATTTAGCATATGGCTTGCACTTGAATCGCATAACAAATCTTTAGTTATTGAATATGCTAATTATGCACATCTAAATAAACTTAATGATTTATTTCTTGTTATGGGAATACTGTTAGCTATTCTATTTTCAGTATTATCTTATTACGTTCAAGTAGCTAGAAATAGGCAGGAATTATTTAGAGTTATTAATAATAGGCTAACTACACAGATACACGAACGTAATGTTGCAGTTAATGAGCTTGCAGAAAGTGAGGAGAGATGGAGCTTTGCACTAGAAGGAAATAAAGATGGGGTATGGGACTGGAACTTAATATCAAATGAAATATATTTTAGTTTTCAGTTTAAAGAAATTCTGGGTTATCAGGATGATGAGATTCAAAATGATTTTGAAGAATGGGATAAACGTATACACCCAGATGATAAAGTAGAAACTTATGAAGAGCTGGATAAATATATTGATGGAGCTATACCATCTTTCGAGATTGAACATAGATTATTATGTAAAGATGGTTCTTATAAGTGGGTTCTTGACAGGGGAATGGTGGTTTCATGGGCAGATGATAATAAACCGGAGCGTATGATAGGGACCATATCTGATATAACGAGACGAAAACTACTTGAAGAAGAAAGTGTAATACTGATTCATGATAAAGGTGAGCGCGTAAAAGAAATTACCTGTATGCACGCTGTTACTGAGTCAATACAAAGTCGTTTGTCTTTAGAAGAGGTTTTTCAGGATACGGTTGATTCAATACCTGCTGGCTGGCACTATCCAGAATTTACCCGGGCCAGGATTACTTTTGATAAAATTGAATATGTTTCTGAAGTTTTTGATGATACACAATGGATGCAATCCAGTGATATTGTTGTTAGTAATAAAGTGAGAGGTAAAATAGAGGTATTTTATATTAAAGAATTTTCTGAACTTTATGAAGGGCCATTTTTAAAAGAAGAACGTGAATTAATTAATAGCCTGTCATCTAAGCTGGGTCGGGCAGTTGATCTTAAAACAACAGAAGAAAAATTAACTAAATCTAGAAGACTGTACGTAACGTTGAGTCAGATTAATCAGGCTATTGTAAGAGAGAGTGACAAGAATAAGCTTTTTCAGATAATAAGTGATATTGTAATTGAGTATGGAGAATTCAAATTTGTCTGGTTCGGTCTGATTGATGAATCTACAAAACAGATAAATCCAGTAGCATATAGTGGAAATGGTACTGAATATATTAAAACTATTAAATTGTCACTCACTGATGATTTAACTAAAGCCTGTCCAGTGGTAAGTTCTATTATTAATGAGAAGAGTACTGTTCTTAATGACCTTGAAAATGATCCTGATTTTTCACCGTGGCGTGAAAATGCTCTGAATAAAGGTTATCTTTCGTTAGCTTCTTTTCCATTCAGTTTAAAAGATGAAATAATTGGTGCATTTAATGTCTATTCTGAGTCACGTAATTTCTTTGATGATGATGAAATCAACCTGCTCGAAAAAGCAGCTAACGATATTACATTCGCTCTGGAAAAAATAGAAGATGAAAAAAATCGTAAGTTAGCAGAAAAAAAGGCACTACATAGTGGTAAGTTACTGAATTCTGTATTTCAGGTAATACCAGATTTATTCTTTTTATTAGATAAAGACGATTTCATATTAGAGTTTAGAAGTGGGAATAGCTCTGATTTATATGTTAAACCTGATAATTTTATTGGTAAGAGAATGCAGGATGTTATTCCTGAACCAGTTGCTAGTCAATTTGAAGAGAAGTTATTATTAGCCCGAGATAGTGGTGTGCTTGTTGCATTTGAATATGAGCTTATAATTGCACAGCAACCCAGGTACTGGGAAGCTCGTATTAGTCGTTTACCAAATGAATCTCAGGTAATTGCTATTGTTCGTGACATTACAGACAGTAAGAAAACAGCAGATAATATACGTGCCTATTCTCAACACCTTAAGTTATACCAGGAACAAACACCTTTGGCTGCTATTGAGTGGAATACGGATTTCCAGGTTATTGACTGGAATGCAGCAGCAGAAGAAATGTTTGGTTACACATTAGATGAGGTTAAAGGACGTGATTTTGTTGATATTATGTTGCCAGCGAGTGCGATAATCGATGTTAAAAAAATATGGGAAGATCTTATCTCTCAAACAGGTGGCAATAAAAGTATCAATGAAAACTTGACTAAGGATGGCCAGATAATTTTATGTGAATGGCACAATACTCCGTTAAGAGATGAATCTGGTAAGGTGATTGGAGCCGCCTCTTTAGTATTAGATGTTACGTCTGAACATAAATCAAAACAGGCGTTACTAGAAAAAGAACGGGAACAGCGGGAAATACTTAATTCAATGGTAGATGCGGTAATTACAATTGATGAAAATGGATGTATAGAGACATTTAATCAAACCGCTGAAACTTTATTCGGATATAAATTTGATGAAATAAAGGGGAAAAGTATTAATTTATTAATGCCTGAAATTCATTCAAATAAACATGACGGATATATAAAAAAATATATTGCGACAGGAAACAAGAAAGTAATTGGGCTTAGCCGTGAAGTTGAAGGTGTAAACAAAAACAAACAAATTATACCATTACGTATATCTGTTGCCGAATTACCCGTTAGTGTTGATGGTAAACATCGATTTATAGGTAGTTGTCAGGATCTAACTAATATAAAACAGCAGGAAGAAAAGTTACGTCGTACACAAAAAATGGATGCACTGGGTAAACTAACTGGTGGCATTGCTCATGATTATAATAATATGTTAGGTGTTATTCTTGGGTATTCTGATTTACTAAAAACCATGCTTGTAGATCAACCAAAATTAGCAGATTATGCTAGTCAAATTAATTATGCAGGGAAAAGGGGGGCGAAGTTAACTAAAAAACTATTGTCATTCTCTAGAAAAGGTAATCCTGAAGCAACTAAATTAAGTATAAATACTATACTATTAGAACAGCAGGACATGTTAGAGAAAACGCTGACAGTTCGTATTAAATTACTCTTTAATCTAGCTGATGATGTCTGGCCAATCTATCTTGATCATAATGATCTCGAAGATGCGATTCTTAATATGAGTATTAATGCCATGCATGCGATGCAAGATAAAACATCTGCTGCCTCGTTAACTATTACTACGCAGAACGCTTCTCTTAATGATCTGGAAGCACAACTGCTTAATATACCTAGCGGTGATTATGTTCAGCTGAGTCTTTTGGATACAGGGTGTGGCATGGATGAGTTAACTCAGGAAAAGTTATTTGATCCATTCTTCTCTACAAAAGGGGATAAAGGTACAGGGCTTGGCCTTTCTCAGGTGTTTGGATTTGTTAAACGAGCTGGTGGCGTTATAAATGTTACTTCGCAGCTAAATTATGGAAGTGAATTTGTTATTTATTTTCCACGTTATCAGGAGTCTGGTGAAAGCTTTGATGAATTAAATGAGATTGAAACTAGTTTTCAGGGTAAAGGTTCTATCCTTGTCGTGGATGATGAAGCTGCATTAAGGGATCTTGCTTCAGTTATGTTGCGACAAAATGGATATGAGGTTATAAGTGCTGAAAATGGTAGAATTGCATTAAGTATATTAGAGAAAGATAATTTTGATCTAATGATTTCAGATATTGTAATGCCGGAAATGGACGGTTATGAATTAGCTACAATTGTTCAAAATAAATATCCAGAAATTAAAATTCAATTAGTAAGCGGATATAATGATGAAAGTTCTAATAAAGATATAGATATAAATTTGCAATCAAATTTACTGCGTAAGCCTTATGAGTCTAAAGAGTTATTAAGGAATATTAGAGTTTTATTAAGTAGCGATGTTGCTAATGAATTAACAACAAAGAACAAAAGTATCAAGGCTATTGAATGGAGTGATGTGTATAGTGTAGGTATTGAAGATATTGATAATGATCATAAAAAATTACTATTACTTCTTAATCGATCTATAACTATTGCGAATAATCATCTTTCATCAAATGAGCTAGGTGGTATTCTTGATGAGTTAATTGATTATACTCAGTATCATTTCAAGCGCGAAGAAAATATTATGGAAGAAAATGGCTACCCTCAATTTGATAAACATAGGAAAGTACATGAACTAATTGTCAGGGAAGTTCAGCATTATAAAATTAAATATGATCAAGGCGAATTATCGGTAGAAAAATTTTTAGAATTTCTAAGTGTATGGTTAAAAGATCATATACTGGGCCTGGATAAATCAATAGGTGAGTATATCAAGGGAAAAAATACAGGTAACTCGCATGGGCGTGAAGAGTTGTAGGAGTATTACATCATGAATGAACAAACCATTTATATTATTGATGATGAACAACAGACAGTGGATCTATTAGCTGAGTATGCTCGATTGTTAGGATGTAAGGTATGTGTATATACAGAGGCAGTAAAATTTTTTGAAGAAGCTGACTCATGTGATGATAACGCTATTTTGGTATTAGATTTAATTATGCCCGGAATGGACGGGGTGGAAGTCATGCGTCAGATGGTGGAAACGGGGAAAATAGTTCCATTGATACTGATGAGTGGTTATGATTCTGGGGTTCTCCATTCAGCTGAACAACTCGCTAAAGCATATTCACTGGATATTATTGCGACAATAAATAAACCTGTTGAGTTTAAACTATTTAAAAATATTTTAGAGAAATATTCAAAAATTGAACGTCAGTCGTATTCACGATCAGAGTTTAAAATTGAAGTATCTGATTTGGAGACAGCCTTAAAAGATGATCAGCTAGTTTTACATTATCAACCACAAATAGATGTTAAAAGTGGCTCACTCGCAGGTGTAGAAGCGCTTGTGAGATGGCAACACCCTCAACATGGTTTAATCTATCCTGATTCATTTATTTCCATGGCGGAAGATAATGGCCTGATTGGTGACCTTACTTCTCAGGTTATTAAGCAGGCTATGGAGCAGTCCCTCTATTGGAAATCAAGGAAACTGGTGCTTCAGGTATCGGTTAATGTATCAGCTGATAACATTACGTCACTTTCTTTACCCGAATTATTAAGTAGTATGTTGGATACGCATCAGTTAGACCCAACAATGTTGACGCTTGAAGTTACTGAAAGTGCTTTAATGGGAGAGTTAATTACTTCTCTTGATATTCTGACCAGATTGCGAATGAAGGGTATAGAGCTTTCAATAGATGATTTTGGTACAGGTTATTCATCTCTTTCACAGCTCTATCGTATGCCATTTACCGAGCTTAAAGTTGATCAGAGTTTTGTTATGAATATGCAGCATGATCATGAAGCAAGAGGTATTGTGAAAACCTGTATAACTCTGGGGCATGAACTCAATATGCATGTTGTTGCAGAGGGCGTAGAAGATAAAGAAACCTTCCTGTTATTAAAAGAAATGGGGTGTGATATTGCCCAGGGTTATTATTTTGCCAAACCTATGCCCGCTGAGAATTTGATAAGCTGGAATGATAGCCGTAATCAGGCGGAATCTGAAAATACCTGATATATTTATTAAATTAAAGTTACGGTTTTTAAGTTTTATTATGCTATAGCTAAAGTAAAATTAAACTCTGCTCCCTGTTCAGGTTTGCTTTCTACCCAGACTTTTTGTTTATGCAGTTCAATTATTTTTTTAACAATACATAAACCAAGCCCGGCATGACCATCTTTACGTTCTGGCGTATGTGCCTGATGAAATTGTTCAAATACCAGTGCTTGTTGTTCTACAGGTATTCCCTGACCTGTATCAATTACTTTAACAGTTAAACTTCCATCTTCCGGGGCTGCGATGCTAACTGTGATATGGCCATTTGTGTTGCTATAATAAATAGCATTGTTAATTAAATTGTCTAATACGCGTTCAATTAAACCTATATCGGCCAAAACGACAGGGTTATCTGTTTCAGAAATTATGTTCAGTTTTATGTTCTTTTTCTGAGTATTAATTTCAAATTTGGCTAAGACATCATAGACAAGTTCGAGTACAGGAAAACTCTCCATAATGGGCTGGTGTTCACGTGCATCCAGTTTAGCTAATTCAAACAAACCATCTATTAATTTTTGTAAACTATTAGCCTGTTTACTTGTTGTTTTTAGATATTTTTTTCGATCATTATCAGATAAATTGTCATATTTTATGGTTAAAGTTTCAAGGTAACCCTGTATTGATGCCAAAGGAGTTCGTAAATCATGTGAAATGTTAGCTACCATTTCACGGCGTAAATTATCCTGTTGCTTTAGAGCTGACCATTGTTTATGAATGTGTAACGTCATACGAGCAATATATTTTTCCAGTTCACTTATTTCATCCGGGATTATCAAATTTGATACACAAAAACCGGATGTGCTAGCAGATGAGAAATCATTGCTAACAAAATTGGCCACATTTTCCTGTAAGTTTTTTATACGGTAAGTTATTCGATAGAATAAAAAAAGTCCCAAAAGTAACCCCATTAGTAAGCTGCCAGTCAATACCATTCCACCAAGATAAATGATAGTGTTTTGTGATTGTGTATTAATGGCTTTAGTTAATTCTTCTCCCTGAAGCACGACATATAAATATCCTTCCGGATTTGATTTGTCAGGTATGGCTGTAACTGAAAATGATTTTTTAGTTTCGTGTGAACGAGGGTCATCACCTAATATATTTAGTTGTTCTGGTTTTTCAATGCGTTGTCTGACCGGGTTAAGATTAATTGAGTTGCGTTTTACTTTTCCCGGCTCGGCAGAATAGGCAAGAATATTACCATTTAAATCCAGATAGTATATTTCAATGCTGGGGTTAATAGTCATATATTGCATGAATGTTTCTTTCATAGCTTTTTTATCAATTTTACCGTCATGAACTATTTTTTTATCGTTAACAAGGTTAAGAGCAAGATTATGGTTAATTAGTTGTAAACTGGACTGATTAATTTGCTGCAGCATATAGCTGGCAAAAATAGTATAGGATAAACCAACTACTAGCAGAATAAGACCAAGGCCAGCTGCCATTTTAAAGTAAAGTGTGTGAATGAAAGAGGTTTTCATAATTAGTTGCTTATTTTGTTAATATTGTTGTTTCTTCAGATGGTAATGGTCTTGAACTCTTAAAGTATTGTTTTCATTTAGAAATGTTCGAGGATGTAGATTTGAATGTTATAAACTTTTATGCAGCAGACGCTATAAACTGATAACCCACTCCCCAGATAGTTTTAATAAACTGTGGTGTTCTAGGATCAGTTTCAAGCTTACCTCTTAAACGGTTTATGTGGGAATTTACGGTGTGCTCATAACCTTCATGCCCATATCCCCAAACTTTATCAAGTAGTTGCATACGATCAAATACCTGACCAGGGTGTTTAGCAAAATGTAGTAATAGATCAAATTCTTTGGCGGTTAATACGAGGTGTTGTTGATGTTTAATTACTTCGCGTGTTTGAGTGTTTATGCTTAAATCTATAAATTCAAGTTTTTCAGAACGGATTGATTTAACTGACATAGCATCATGACGGCGTATTAAAGCTTTAACTCGTGCAACCATTTCCATCAGGCTGAAAGGTTTTGTTAGATAATCATCTGCACCTGATTCAAGGCCTAGTACTCTATCGATTTCAGAAGAGCGTGAAGTGAGCATTAATATAGGAGTATATGTTTTACTCGTATTACGAATTTTTTTACAAATATTAATACCGTTCATACCCGGCAACATAATATCAAGAATAATAAGGTCGTAATCACTTTGTTTGATTTTGTTCCAGCCATCTATGCCGTCGTAGTAAGTATCTACCTGTATGCCAATATCACTCAGGTGTAATTTTATCAGGTCAGATATATCTCGGTTGTCTTCTACAACTATTACTTTTTTATTCTTCATCATGATTTAATCGTCGCTACAGTTTTACAGCTGTAGCGACGATATCCTTCTCTTTGTAAATTAAAGTGCAGTTACTACAATTCGAAGAGTTGGGTTGTCGAACTTATCAGCACTGTTAAGTGTAGAGTTGGCAAAGTTATCATCAGCCGACACTATTCCACCATGAGCGGTTACAACAGAAGTTACATCATCACGGGATGCATTAAATCCTTCTCCGCCATCAGATGGGCCTGGGATGGTGCCACTTAATTCACTGTTAAACTCGGTACCCGCATCATAAACATGGGTGTAGTAAACACTAGTCTGACCGGGTTCAAGCTCAACAAGTTCAATTCCATTTAAACCACTAAAACCATCATTGGTATTAATTAACATACCTGCGATAGACAGGTTCTTAAATGTATCGTTAACGGCTTCTAAGTTGAACTGCATGCTTTCACCCGGGAACAGGGGGGAAGAGCTGCTATATTGAGGGTTGCCTCGTCTCAGATTTAATAAACCGCTGCCATCACCACCTTCAGCCATTACTTCAAGTTCTTCACTGGCCTGTTCACCAATTTTCCAGAAGCTGAAGTTTTTATTGTGTAGCATTGCTACAGGAGGTGACAGTGGCTGACCATTAGTTATATTGGTTATGCTGATTTGATATTCCTGCATTTGATCGTGATTACATGCAGAAAGAGTCAGTAGCATTGCCCCTGCCATAGAGGTGTTAAGTAAAACTTTAGATGCAAATTTTTTCATTCGCTTATCTCCTATTTAACTTCAACAACCAGACGGGCTACAGGGTTCAACCAACGGTGTACGCGACTATCAATATCACTTATACCGCCTGTCGCATCTGTATCACCAATTACGCCACGGTGAATATGTATGTTGGTATTGTTTTCAGTATTTGCAACACCAGATGCACCTGTACCACTTTGACCAAGTGGGTCGCCGGGAATACCGGGTGCTCCTGGAGCACCGCCACCATTAACTATTTCATCATTCACTTCTGTGCCAGCATCATATCCGTTGAGGTAGTAAGTGTAAGTGCCAGCTTCAACTGGAATTGCTAATGAATCCAGCCCGACAAACCCGTCATTAGTGGGTAAAATCATGGCGGCTACAGAAAGATGAGTATTAATTTCCTGAGTAGATAATTCTAAACTAACGCTTTGTCCTGGCGCCATCAAACCATCAGCCGGGTTCGCATTAATATCAGCAGTAACTGCGGTTAAATCACTTACCAGACCGGAAATATCACCCCCTTCAGCCATTGCTTGAAGACTCGCGGAAGCAGATGTATTGATTTCAAATATATGCTGGTCAGAAGCGTGCGCGCTAAAAATAAGTGGTGTAAAATGATTACCGTGAGTCAGGTTTGTAAAGGTAATGTTTAAGTCCTGTGCCGATGCATTGCCAATTGAGACGGCAGTTACTGCCATGGCTAGAAGTAGTTTCTTGTTCATATCGATTCCTTGTTATAGTTAGATAGTTACAGCAAGGATATGTTGCACTTGAAATATCAACCCAAAATCACAGAAATCTCACGAAAGTTTAACATTTGATGTTTATCTGGATTTTATATAATCGACTGATATCTGATTGAAAATGAGCCGGTAATGATGAGGTGTAGAGATACTCTAGAAATTCAGACTATATAATGGTTCGGGAATAGATAATATTATTGAATCAGGTCAGTAAATTAATCACAGCGTGGGTCACTATTTTGTGTCCAACGAATTAAAAAATCTGGAACAGGTAGTGAATCACAGCCATGGTCCTGTTCGCAAATCATATCCCATTCAGGTTCGGCTTTCTGGTGACATTCGAAACAGTTTCCTCCAAATTTATTAATTACCTGAGTTGTTCCCCTGACTTTTATTTTCGAACCCTCTTCTGAAACATCCAGTTCAAAGAACTCCCAGTCATTTGTTTTTGGGCTCCAGCCATTATGATGTTTGATCATAACTTCGGCAGGAATTAACTGTACGATAGAGCCGGGTGGATATTTGGCTCCATTTTTAGAATTTGCAGCTATTATGGTTGCGTCTAAATTACCCAGAATGTTTCCAACAAAAAAACCGCGGACAGGCTGCATTTTTTTCAGGCAAACAAACGTATCTTTAGTAACTGTAATAGCTTTTTTAGGGTCAGTTATATTTTTTTCTACATAAGCGGGTGTTTCGTTTTCAGCACTAAAAATAGCGCAACCTGCATAACTTAATGGCCATAAGAAAATCAGTAATATGGTTGTCTGCTTAATAAAGTGTTCAATCATATAATCTTGCCTGTTATCAATTTATATCGCTTATTGTATCTATATCTTTGATTATGCCTGCGTCATTGACATCAATAAGCTTCAGATATTTCTTATTATTTTTTATTATGTCCCTTGCTCCTTTATCATTACATAATTCAGCCAGTTCAGGAAAAAAATGTTTGCTGAATAAAACAGGGTGACCTCTCTTTCCCTTATAAGTTGGAGCAATGATGCATTTATTGTTATTTAACTGTTGAGATATGCTGTTAATCGTTTCAACTTTAATAAAGGGCATATCGGCCAGAGCAATTAAGCAGGCGTCTGTTTTTTTTATTTCATTAATAGCGCAGGCAATGCTGCTACCCATGCCATTATGAGATCGGGTATTTGTTATAACGGTATAATGGTTGTTAGTAAATAATTTTAGTAGTCTGGTTGAGTCTGGACTAATGACAGCAATGCTATGCGGGCAGGCCTGTAATAATGTTTCTGCTGCCTGTAATGCGATGGTTTTACCATTATCCAGAACGTGTATTAGTTTGTTTGTGCCAAACCGGGTGCTCTGACCTGCCGCTAGTAGAATGCCGGTTATTTTACTCATGCAACATTAATATTATTTTGTGCAATCTGGCTTTTGCCATCATTCGATATATTTACAGATAAATTTCTGTTAGCAGTAATATCCGCCATAATTGAAACAGCAATTTCTGCAGGTGTGTGGCTACCTATTGGTAAACCAACTGGAGCGTGTAACTGTTTTATCTGCAGTGGTGAGAGCTCCAGTTCTGCCAGACGTTTACGACGATTATCATTATTGCGTTTTGAGCCAAGTGAGCCTACATAAAAACAGTTAAGCGTTAAGGCTTCTAATAGAGCCATATCATCAAGTTTCGGATCGTGAGTGAGGGTTAATACGATTGAGCGTTGGTGGTTACTTATTTCTTTAACGGCATCATCAGGCATTATTTTAATTAGTTCTATTTCTTTTAACGGCCAGGCTATTTGATATTCTTCTCTCGGGTCACATACAATAATATGATAATTGAGCATCAAACCAATTTGTGCCACGTATTGTGATAAATGACCCGCACCAATTAGTAGTATTGTCCAGGCAGGGCCAAATACTTTTTTAATCGTATTGTCGTGATAACTAAACTCATCTGTAGCACTGGCCGGGTGCAGGCTAACTTCACCTGTGTTTAAACATACACGTCGACAAACCAGCTGACCTTTGTTTATTTTATTTATAATCGTTTCAAGTTGTAATCTGTTTTCTAACTGCTCAACTAATAATTCGATCCTGCCACCACAGGGCAAACCTGAGCGTTCAGCCAGCTGGTTATTGCTACCATAGGCAAGGGTAGTGGGGTGGTTGTTTTTTTCGTTATTTGTTAGTTGGTTTTGTTTAACTCTACTGAGTAAATCTTCTTCAATACAACCACCAGAGACAGAACCGGCGTGTAGTCCATCACTACGTATAATCATTAGTGAGCCGACCGGTCTGGGTGATGAACCCCATGTTTTCAAAACAGTGATGAGTGTGATCTGGTGACCCTGTTTCAGCCAGTTGAGAGCGGTTTGTAATATTTCCTGATCACTGTCGAGCATTTTCTCTTTCCTAAACGTTTTGAGGTAACGGAAGTTGATAATATCGTTTACCCGTAACAGCATACAATGCATTGGCTACTGCTGGTGCAATAACTGGAGTAGCGGGTTCACCTACACCACTGGGTGGCAGTGATGATTTTATAATATGTACTTCAACAGAAGGCATCTGATTTAAACGTAATACAGTGTAATCATGAAAGTTAGACTGTTCAACCAGACCGTCCTTTAATGTTATTTTACTCGTAAGGGCCGCGGACAAGCCATAACCCATTCCACCTTCCATCTGTGCACGAATCACATCAGGGTTAACCGCTACACCGCAGTCAACTGCAATAATGACCCGGTCAACACTAAAACTACTGTCATCATGCACGGTAACTTCAGCTACCTGAGCAACAAATGTATTAAACGATTCGTGTACTGCTATACCGCGGCCACGACCTTTTTTAAGCGTTTTATTCCAGCCCGCTTTTTCTGCGGCCAGTTCCATTACCGCCAGATGACGGGGGTGCTTTTTCAGCAATTCACGCCGAAAGGAAAATGCATCCTGTTTTGCTGCACTGGCAAGTTCATCAATAAATGTTTCAACAGAAAATGCTGTGTGCGTTGAACCTACTGAGCGCCACCACTGAACCGGTACGGGTAATACGGGAGTATGTAAATCAACCTTTATGTTATCAATGGTATAGGGAATGTTCGCAGCACCTTCTACTGATGTTCCATCAATGCCATCTTTAATTAACCCGCCTTCAAATGCGGTGCCAGCTATAATTGATTGCCCGACAATGCGGTGTTGCCATGCAACAGGATTACCTTTTTTGTCGAGCGCCGCTTTTAGTGTGTGGTAATAAAGCGGGCGATAATAACCATTTTGCGTATCATCTTCCCTTGACCAGACTAACTTAACAGGGGCTTTACCATTTATTGCTTTAGCAATAGTAGCCGCTTCTACAATATAATCAGAGTGAGGGTTTCCACGTCGGCCAAATGAGCCACCGGCGAAGAGCATATTGATTTTTACCTGTTCAGGTTTAATGCCAAGTGTTTTAGCGACTGCAAGCTGATCCAGTGTCTGTATCTGAGCACCATTCCATATTTCTACGCCATTATCATTAATCTGAATAACACAGTTCATTGGTTCCATTGTGCCATGGGCAAGATACGGGTATTCATAACTTGCTTCTAAAACTGTCGCGGCATTTTTAAAAGCCAGTTTTATATCACCATCTGCCCTTGCAGACAGACCTTCTTTTTTTGCCAGTTGTTTATAGTTGTCGAGAATTTCATCACTACTCTTTTTAAATGCCTGAGTGTTGTCCCATTCAATCGTTAAAGCGTCACGGCCTTTTTTAGCGTTCCAGTAATTATCTGCAAGCACAGCTATGCCATTAGGTATCTGTACTACATCAGATACACCTTTTGTTTTTCTGGCTTTATCTGCATTAAAAGATTTTACGTTTGCGCCAAAGCGGGGTGGGTGAGCGACCACTGCGGTTAGCATTCCGGGTAATTTTATATCCTGTGTATAAATAGCTTTACCATTCGTTTTTCCCCGGCTGTCTTTTCTGTGTAGTTTGCTACCAATAAGAACAAAATCGTCCGGATCTTTTAACAGTACATCTTCTGGAACGGTCTGATGTGATGCGGCTTTAGCTAACTCGCCAAAACTGGCAGACTGGTTTGAGGTGTTATGAATGACACGCCCCTGTTTAACGTCAATATCATTTTCTTCAACCTGCCATTGCTGAGCGGCCGCACTCACTAACATGTGACGTGCAGTAGCACCGGCTTTGCGCATTTGTGTATAGGCATTTGCAATGGCAGTACTACCACCTGTGCCCTGAGTCGGGCCCCAGAATAAATTGTTATAGAGTTTGGCATCAGCCGGAGCGGCTTCATATTTAATCTGACTCCAGTCTGCATCCAGTTCTTCTGCAACCAGTGTGGCCAGGCCCGTGTGGCTTCCCTGACCCATTTCAAGATGTTTCATTATTACCGTAACCGTATTGTCTGTGCCAATGCGTACAAATGCATTTACATCAAATTCTTCGGTTACATCAACAGCAATTTTGTCACCCGCAATTCCCGGGCCGGCTTCTACGTTACTGCCTGATTTGTCATTACATCCGCCCAGATACACTCCTAGAGTTAAACCTGCACTAACGGTTGCGCCTTTAATTAAAAAGTTACGACGACTTACATTAATTACATGATTATCTTTACTCATTTCAGCGATCCTTTATGCGAGAGTTTTAGCGGCCTGATGTATGGCAGCACGAATACGTACATAGGTATTACATCTACATATATTGCCAGACATGGCAGCATCAATGTCTTTATCGCTGGGGCTGGGGTTATGGGTAAGTAAATCGATGGCCTGCATAACCTGACCGGACTGACAATAGCCGCACTGGGCAACATCAAGGTCTTGCCATGCATCCTGAACAGCTTTGGCAGGGCTGGAGCTTACACCTTCTATGGTTGTTATTTTTTTGTTCTCTACTGCACTGACAGGGGTAACACAGGAACGAGTTGCAATGCCATCCACATGCACCGTACAGGCTCCGCACTGTGACATTCCGCAACCAAACTTGGTGCCGGTTAGATTAACTACATCACGAATAGCCCAGAGCAATGGCATGTCGGGCTCGACATCCAGAGTATGGCTTTTGTTATTGATAGTGAGTTTGATCATTTCCAGCTCCTTTGTCATTTGATGCGTTTGAGTTTAGCAGGTAATTAAGTTGATTGTGATGAGTTGAGACAGGGCATGGAGCTTTTAACAATAATACTGTCGATTAATACAGGTTTAAATATGGTATTTTCAGGTTATTATCTGATGCTGAAGGTGTTTAATACATGAGGTAAGAAATAACTATTCGGTATCTTTCCAGCCTTTATCCCAGGGGGCTTTTAACCAGTTCATAAAATGTTTGAAGAAACCGGCTTTTTTCTTTTTGGCTTCAGTTTCATTTTCTATATTTTCAACAGTTTCTTCTTTAGGTGGATTGATAATTACTTCCACTTCTTCAACCACCTGTGGGGCACCGGATAATTCAATGCTTTCATACATGATAGGCATTTCTTCAAGAGACTTTCCAGATTCGAAATGATCTGAATTATTTTTTAATTCAGATTTTATTTCGGATAGAATTTTTTTAACTTCTTCAGGGCAGTCATCCTGTTTTAATAAAACATTAACGTCAGACTGTAAACTACTCATATCTTTTTTAATTAAATTACGACATTCACCTTCTTTAACTTCCAGCGACATTATCTGATTTTTAATGAACGATTCAGGTACCGGCAGGTTGAAAGCATTTACCAGCGCTTTACGGGTTTTAAGTGTAATACGTAGCGTAATGGATGCCTGTGATTTCTTTTTGAAACTATTTACAAAATCATGGTAGTCATCTTTTAAGGCATCTGTCAGTTTAGTACCTGTCGCACCCAGTTCCTGCTCAAGTAACTCATTACTCTTTTGTGAAATTTCCAGCACATGTTTAATATCACGATCTATTTTTACATCTGTTGCAGACAGGGTGTTTTTAAGTGTTGTAGTGGGTTTTTCTTTCAGACTTTCCGTAAGTGTTTTGAATTTTGTAACTATCTTTTCAGGAATTTGAGCTGCTGATTTGCCCATTAGAATAACGGATTGTAATCCCTGATGCAGTTGATGAAGCATACTGGTGAGTTTGACCAGTTTCTGTAATGCAGCACGTTTCTGCTTGATGATTTCAAGGTCGGTAGTATGGCTTTGACGGTTAATACCACCCTGTAATTGTGACATGTATAAAAGCTCTTAAATTAATCGATAATATGAATATAGTTGATAGTTATCATAAAATGAGTCAGTTCCTGAGAATACGGCAGTTTGTTGTCATTTCTTAATAAATAACACCTATAATACACAAGATATAGATAAAATTAAATCGAGAAATTTATGGCTGTTTTAAATAAAAATAGTATTTTCTGGCGTTTATTTATTCCATTTATTGTTATTTATATAATCGGTATTCTCATTGCTTTTATTTATATTCCCCGCCTTCTTGAACAGAATGTTATACAGAATGCAGTAGTGACTGCTGAGAATAATGTCAAACAATTCAAAGTGCTACGTAAGTATTATGTCAATAACGTTATAAAAAAAGTACTTAAGGGTTCAGATTTAAAACCTTCTTTTAATCATCAGGAAGATCCTGGTGCTGTTCCATTACCAGCCACTTTGATTCATGATCTGAGTGAGTTATTAACAGAGGCCGGTACCAGTCTTAAATTATATAGTGCATATCCATTTCCAAACCGGGCTGGCAGAGAAAATGACCAGTTTGGCAATGATGCATGGGCTGCTTTATCCATTGATACGGGGCAATCATTTGTAAAAGTGGAAAATATTGCTGGCATTACAAATGTCAGGGTGGGTATTGCAGATACTATGGTGAGTAGTGCCTGTGTCAGTTGTCATAACAGTCATCCACTAACACCAAAAAATGACTGGCAACTGGATGATTTGCGCGGTGTTCTTGAGATTAATATACCTATTGATGATCAACTGGCCGCAGTCAATCAGGTAAGTATGCTGGTTGTAAGCGGAATCATTATTGCAGCACTTATGTTTATGGGAATCTTTTTCTTTACTTACCAGATGTTTATTCAGAAAAAGCTAACCGATATCAATGAAGCATTATCGGATATTGCTGAGGGGGATGGTGATTTAACCAAGCGGATAAAAGTAGAAGGTAAGGATGAAGTTAGTTTAATCGCTGGATCATTTAATCTATTTATTGAGAAGCTACAAATTATTATTAGAGATCTTAATAGTTATACCCTGAATTTATCTGCAGCAGCAGAACAGGTGTCGATAATATCAGAACAAACGAACACAAGTTTGCAGGATCAGCATATGCAAACAGATCAATTGGCAACAGCGATGAATGAAATGACCGCAACCGTACAGGAAGTGGCCCTGAATGCTCAAACTGCATCCCACAGTGCAGAAACAGCTAAAACTCAGACATCAGAAGGCTTCAACATAGTTAAACAGAGTATTACGCAAATTGATTCACTTGCGACTAATATTACAACAGCAGCGGAAGCAATTAAGCAGCTTGAGAAAGACTCTGAAATCATAGGTGGCGTATTAGATGTTATTAAGGGTATTGCAGAACAAACTAATTTGTTGGCTTTAAATGCTGCTATAGAAGCTGCAAGAGCTGGTGAACAGGGCAGAGGTTTTGCGGTTGTTGCAGATGAAGTGCGAACCCTTGCTTCAAGAACTCAGGAATCAACCAGTGAAATTGAACGTATGATTCAGCAACTGCAATCGGCATCAAAAAATGCGGTCGTTGAAATGGGAAATAGCCAGGAAAGCTCAAGTGCTGGAAAGCAAAAAATGGCAGAGGCGGGTTCCGCATTATCAAAAATTCAGGATGCGGTTGATTCTATTTCCGAACAGAACTTACTGATAGCAAGTGCGGCGGAGGAGCAGAATAATGTAGCAGAAGAAATTAACCGTAATGTGGTAACAATCAATACGGTTGGTGAGTCTACTGCCGAAGGGGCCAAACAAACGTCAGCATCAAGTATTGATCTGGCTGATATTGCAAATAAGTTACAGCAATTAGTTCAGCAGTTTAAGGTTTAATTGTTAAGCTAGAAATAGTTAGTTTATTGAAAAGATCTGCTTTTAACGAGAGTCAGAGTGATGAGTTCTGGATTATCAAGGGGGAGCTCTGATGTGTCTGATTCCTCAGGTTGAGTATCATAGAATGCCCTGTCATTGTCGCAGATCAGTCACAAATAAGTGAAATTTAACCTAAAATACCTGTATACCTTTAAATAAGCAGACATTTTGTATGGGTGATAAAACAATACTGATTGTTGATGATGAATCCACTAACTTAACAGTTCTAAACATGACTCTTGACAGTCATTACCGTGTTCGCGCTGCCAATTCGGGCGAACGGGCATTGCAGATTGTTAATTCAGATCCTCGCCCTGATTTAATACTGCTTGATATTATGATGCCGAAAATGGACGGTTATGCGGTGTTACAGAAATTAAAGTCGGATGAAACGACTCGTGATATTCCGGTTATTTTCTTTACTGCCATGGATAGTGAAGAAGAGGAAGAAAAAGGTCTGGCCATGGGTGCAGTTGATTATATTACCAAGCCAATCAAACCAGCAATATTACTTGCCCGTGTTAAAACACACTTAATGCTCAAACAGGCTCAGGATTTTCTCAATGACAAGAATGATTATCTTGAGGCGGAAGTTTCTCGTCGTATGCAGGAAAATCAACTTATTCAGAATGTGAGTATTCGGGCGCTGGCGCACCTGGCCGAGATTAGAGACCCGGAAACCGGTGACCATATATTACGTACCCAGTCATATGTGAAGGTACTGGCAAAACAGTTACAGGGAAATTTTCGCTTTAGCAATACCATTACTGATCATTACATTGAACTATTAACCAAATCGGCTCCACTGCATGATATTGGTAAGGTGGGTATTCCGGATAATGTATTGCTTAAACCCGGCTCACTGAATGAAAAAGAGTGGGCCATTATGAAAACCCATGCTGAGATGGGTGCACGTGCGATTGAACATGCAGAAAAAGATGTTGATGAGTCGGTTGAATTCCTGGGGTTGGCGAAAGAAATTGCGCATTGGCATCATGAACATTGGGACGGTAATGGTTACCCCGATGGACTGGCAGGAAATGATGTGCCATTGTCCGCAAGAATTATGGCACTGGCAGATGTGTTTGATGCACTTATAACCGTACGTGTTTACAAACCCGCCATGTCATTTGAAGAAGCCAGAGATATTATTATCGAAGAACGTAATCATCAGTTTGATCCAGACATAACTGATGCTTTTCTTATTTGCTTCGATGAATTTGTATCAATTGCGCGTAAATATCAAAGTGAAAACCAGTAATGAGCTGGTATTAAATAAGTCATGAATCAAAAAATAAAAAATCGAGTCCGATGAAAAAAAATCTATCATTTAACCGAAATACTCGATTACTGGGTTTGTCTGTATTTATTATTCTAATATTAATATTTTTATTGGGTGTCATATTATCTAAAAAATTATCTGTACGACATGAAACAACCAATATTGCTCAGATGAGAGCTATTGCTTTACTCAAGGCAAATCAAATCAGTGACTGGATAGCAGAACATAATCGGGACGCTGAGATGTTAAGAACGTCTAACTTGATCAGTAAAGCTTTATTACAATGGCGCACTACGGGTGATCTTAATGCAAGAGATCAAATTATTCAGCGTTTTAAAACATTACAGAAGGTAATGGATTATAAGGAAATACTGGTAATTGATAAACAGGGTAATTCCTTATTTGACACCGCTGATCACGGCCACATTTCATCGATATTGAACTCTACTGTACAACGTGTTTTTAATATGCATGAAGTTCAGTTTACCGATTTATATCATGAATACGATGGAACGAAAGGTCACTTAGAGCTAGGTTTTGTTATTCCTATCGAAGGTGTTACTGATATTGCAGTGGTTATACTGGTTGATAATAATACATTTTTATTTCCGTTTTTAAAAAACTGGCCATTGCCCAGTGAAAGTGCTGAGACGCTTTTATTTAAACAGCACGGGGAAAATATTCTCTTTTTAAATGAATTACGGCATAAAAGAGAATCTGCTTTAAAACTGTATGTGCCAATGAGTGAGCGTAACGTGTTAGCTGTGCAGGTTGCAGAGGGTCGAATTCTACCTGGTGAGCCTATTTATGGTATTGATTACCGAAAAGAACCCGTGGTGGGGATTGCACAAAGGGTAGTAGGTACACCCTGGTATTTAATAGCAAAAATGGATTCGAATGAGTTTTATGGTGAATTAAGACGTGATTTATTCTGGGTGAGGTTGTCTCTGATTCTGTCTATGATTGCAGTATTGATAGGAGGCGTTTTAATACAACAAAGAAGAAAACTTCAGTTGATTACGCAGGGACAGCGTGATCAGGCAGAGTACTCACTTGATACGATTTTTCATGCATTACCTGATCTCTTTTTTCGCTTGACAGAAGACGGTGTAATTCTTGATTATCGTGCGCAGAATAAATCTGACCTTTATGTTCCAGAGCAAGAATTTATTGGTAAACGCATGCAGGATGTTTTGCCTG
Source organism: endosymbiont of Galathealinum brachiosum (assembly GCA_003349885.1). Lineage (NCBI taxonomy): Bacteria > Pseudomonadati > Pseudomonadota > Gammaproteobacteria > endosymbiont of Galathealinum brachiosum. The sequence goes on from QFXC01000003.1 coordinate 126,486, forward strand.
GCGAACTAGCAGAAAAATTCAGAGATAAAATGCAATTAGCCTGGCGTAGTGGTGAAGTGATTACTTATGAATATGCTTTAGAATTGTCACAGAGAGAGACTATTTTTGAAGCACGTCTGGTTAGGGTTAATAAAATAAACCAGTTAATTGTTCTTGTGCGAAATATCACAGAACGTAAATTATCTGACAGAAAGAATATTCGTTTTACTCGTGTACTTGAAAGTTCATTAAATGAAATATATGTTTTTGATAGTGAAGATTTACATTTTATTGATGTGAATAAAGCCGCTCGCGATAATCTTGGTTATTCAATGGACGAGTTAAGGGTAATGACACCATTCGATATTAAACCCGATCTAACGAGTGAATCATTTGCAGAGCTGATTGCACCACTACGCAGTGGAGAAAAGCAAAAAATCATGTTTACAAGCAATCATAAACGTAAAGATAATAGTCTGTATCCAACTGAAATTCATCTAGAGTTAACAGATGAATATCCGAAAGTTTTTATTGCCGTTATTATCGATATAACCAAACGGAAACAGGAAGAGGATGATTTACTGCAGGCAAATTTAATTATTGAAAATAGTTTGATTGTATTGTTTCGCTGGAAAGCAGTTGAAGGATGGCCAGTTGAATTAGTATCAAATAATATAAGCCAGTTTGGTTATACAGCAGATGAATTTATTTCAGGCGACGTGCCTTACGTATCTATTATTCATCCTGATGATGTTGCAAAGGTAGCCAGTGAAATTATTCATTATTCCACCAGTGGAGAAGTTGTCTTCCATCAGGTTTATAGAATTTTGACAAAACAGGGTGAAGCACGCTGGATTGATGATCGAACAATGGTTGAGCGAAATGAATCAGGTGAGGTTATATATTATCAGGGTGTAATCACTGATATTACAGAACGTAAAATTACTGAGAAAAAATTATCAGAGAGTGAGGAGCGATTCAGAACTATTTTTGAAGAAGCGCCATTAGGTGTCGCTGTTATTGATTCATTAACAGGTGAAATTTATCATGTTAACCAGCAATTTGCAGATATTGCAGGTAGAACGAAAAAAGAAATGGAAAATATTGACTGGATTGAAATTACACACCCGGATGATGTGCAGGAAGATCTTGATAATATGGCATTAATGAATTCAGGTAAAACCACCGGTTTTAATATGAATAAACGTTATGTACAGCCAGATGGAACTTATGTCTGGATTAACATGACGATAACTCCTATGACGGTTGATGACAGAACTCACCCCAGACATCTATGCATGATAGAAAACATTACAGAGCGAAAAGAAATAGAAGAAAAATTAAATAAGTTAGCTCAAGCGGTAGAGCAAAGCCCGGAGAGTATTGTTATTTCAAATACAAATGCAGAAATTGAATATGTTAATACTGCATTTACGATTAATTCCGGCTACAGTGCTGATGAGGTGGTTGGTGAAAATCCTCGTATGCTTCAATCCGGTAATACGTCACCAGAACAATACGAAAAGATGTGGGCGAATTTAACCCAGGGTCGAGTCTGGAAAGGCGAGTTTAATAATAAACGTAAAGATGGAACGGAGTATATTGAGTTTGCACATATTAGTCCTATTGTTCAGTCTGATGGAAAAATTAGTCATTATGTTGGCGTAAAAGAAGATATTACAGAAAAGAAAAAGATGGCAAAAGAGCTGGACGAGCATAGAAATAATCTTGAGAAATTAGTTGCTCTACGTACTCGAGAATTGGCTGAATCGCAACGAAAAGCAGAATCAGCTAATATGGCAAAGAGTGCTTTTCTGGCAAATATGAGTCATGAAATTCGCACACCAATGAATGCGATTATCGGACTTACTCATTTATTGCAGCGTGCAAATCCGAACATTGAGCAAAAACAAAGACTGAGCAAAATAGATACATCGGCGCTTCATTTATTATCAATTATAAATGATATTTTAGATTTATCAAAAATTGAATCGGGTAAGCTTGTTATAGAAAACACAAATTTTCATCTGAATGTCATATTTGATCATGTGCAATCCATGTTGAGAGAACAGGTTGAAAATAAAGGTTTGAAAATTGAGTTTGATAAAAATAGTGTTCCTATCTGGTTAACCGGTGACCCGACACGAATTCGTCAGGCTTTACTAAATTATGCTGTCAATGCGGTTAAATTTACAGAACAGGGTAGTATTTTTTTACGCGCTATAAAACTTGAAGAGCAGGATGCAAAAGTATTGGTACGTTTTGAAGTAGAAGATACGGGTATTGGAATCGATCCGGATATTTTACCCGGTTTGTTTGATGCATTCGAACAGGCTGATGTATCAACCACACGTAATTATGGTGGTACGGGTTTAGGGCTGGCGATTACTCAGCATCTGGCTGAATTGATGGGCGGGGAAGCAGGTGCCATAAGTGAACCCGGTAAAGGTAGTACGTTCTGGTTTACTGCCTCGTTAGGTCGTGGGTACGGTGTGTTACCTGATGAAAAGAGTGTAAAAGAGCTGGATTCAGAAACTGAGTTACAAACCTATTATTACGGTTCTTCAGTATTACTTGTAGAAGATAATGATATTAATCGTGAAGTGGCAACAGAATTATTAAATGCTGCTCGGCTGGATGTAGATTCAGCCGAAGATGGTCAACAGGCTGTCGATAAAGTTCGTGCCAGAGATTATGATCTGGTGTTAATGGATTTGCAAATGCCCGTAATGGATGGCATTGAAGCAACGACTATTATTCGTTCAATGAATGATAAAAAAGAAATTCCCATTCTTGCTATGACAGCTAATATTTTTGAAGAAGATCGTCTCGCCTGTGAAAAAGCTGGCATGAATGATTTCATTGCTAAACCGATTGAACTGGATAATCTTTTTTCAACTATTATTAAATGGTTACCTAATCGTAAAGAGGCCTTGGTTTATAACTCAATGGAAGCTAAGCATCAAGACGGAGATGTAACTGAAGAATTAGTTTATAAAGAATTTGAAAAGTTTGAAGGCATGAATGTTTCTAAAGGACTTAAAAATATGCGAGGTGATTTATCGGCATACCTGCGTCAATTGAAACATTTTGATGTTATACATGGTGCTGATATTCATAAAATTAATCAGGAACTTGATAACAAAGAATATGATTTGGCTAGAAATCTGGTGCATTCAATAAAAGGCGCAGCAGGAACACTAGGCTTGATTGATTTGCAGGGGGCAGCAAGTTCACTTGAAGATAAACTGAAACATCATGATGCACAGAGTCAAAAGACGTATTCAAAAGAGATGAAAGTTTTAAACGCCAGACAACAAGAATTTCATGGCTTACTGAAAAATATTACTATAGAAGATAAGCGTGAGTTGGATAAACTTATATCTCATGAGGAGATTATAAAAACACTAAAGAACCTGGAGTCTCTTTTATTACACGATGATGCATCTGTTAATGAACAGTTTTTTAAGGTAGAGAAGATATTAAAACAGGTGTTTGGTGGTAAAGTTGATTTTCTGGCAGAACAAATATCGGAGTTTAATTATCCGGCTGCGTTGAAAACACTTAATTCAATATCGGTTTCTGATATTGAGCAGGTGATTGCTGAATTACGAAATGATAATAAATAGAGATAAGTTCTGAGAAATAGTTAGAAATAAAAAAAGCCTCCATCTGGAGGCTTTTTTTATCGTTAATTTAAAGTCGGTTTTTATTCAAAAAAGAACGACATTTTAACACCGGCAACTTCAAGCACATCATTATTATTAAGCGGGTGAGCCCGTGAGCCTATTTGCTCGTCATTAACTTTAGGGCGATCTCCGTTGTCTCCACCATCTATATGTATCAGAAAGTATCCTGTAGGTCGGCGTGTAATTGCAGCAACCTGTACACCGGGTTTACCCAATGTGGTTAGTACTTTTGTAAGTGCGAGTTCCTTGCCGCTATTTGCACCGCTTACCAGGCGTATTTTTGCATTTTGATTGCTGGATTTTCCTGAATCGGAAGAAGCAATTTCGGCAACAATAGCACCAACTGATTTATCTATTTCCTTACTGCCTTCTGTTTCCTGCATACCATCCGAATCCGGATTGATGATCATGGTCTTTTCAAAATCATCACCTGAACTGGCATTTTCATTGATATATTTAATTTCATGTTTACCAATTTTTACAACATCACCATCTGACAGAGCGCTCTTTTTAACGAGGGAACCATTCAGGTAAGTGCCATTGGTACTATTCATATCTTCAATGAATGAGTCATTGAGAATGGTGAGTATTTTGGCATGGTGCCCGCTTACAGCCAGATTATCCAGATGGATATCATTGTCACTTTTACGGCCAATGGTCATGGTTTCTTTATCCAGCTGAAGTTCGTTTTCTACTCCACCGTTGAAACATATTTGTATAGTTGCCATTCTGCTACCTGTTTTTTGTAACTATTCATCTTAAGCCCTGAATAGCTATATTTGTTTACAAAAAATACTCTATATTAAGAGAATATATCAAAAAATTTAGAAAACCAGCCTGAATTAGCCGGGAATTCTTTTAAAACCTGCGCCAGCATAACTGACACATTATCTTTGCCGCCATGATCCTTGGCCTGTTTTATTAATTCTTTATTCATTTTGTTCTGGTTGTCACGGTAATTCAATTCGATATCTTCGATAAGATCATCGGGAATCATATCGGTTAAACCATCTGAACAAAGTAAATAATTGTCACCCACCAGTGCAATGTCTTCGAGCAGGTCAACATCTACGGTCGGGCTTACCCCAACTGCACGTGTAACCAGATTTTTATTTAAAGATTCACGTGCTTCTTTTTGCGTGTAGAAACCACGGTCAACCAGTTCCTGTAACAGGGTATGGTCTCGTGTCATCTGTTCTAATGTGCGATCTCTGAAACGGTACAGTCTTGAATCACCAACATGGGCAACGGTAATACGATTATCATAAAGTAATAAAACAACAACCGTTGTTCCCATGCCTTCGTAGTTTTTATTGTTTTGCGCCGCGGTATATATTTTTAAATTTGCATCTTTGATCGCTTTTTCAATCAACATGCTTTCAATGCTGTAACCTGTGTTTTCGTCCGTAGTGCCAGTTGTTATCTGGGGCAGGGCTTTACTTAAATCCTGCATAATAGAATCAACTGCAATTGCACTGGCAACTTCACCGCCTTTATGACCACCCATACCATCAGCGAGCACCAGTAAACCAAGATCTGCATCACTGGCGATGCTATCTTCGTTATGGTCACGTACCAGACCTTCGTCTGTTATCCCTGTGATGTTGATTTTATCTTTTAGGCTCATGAAATATTCTATCTATGACTTTGGTTTAGCTTGTGCTTTGTTTTTGTTCTGCGCAATTATCTGTAAACACTTACGTAAATCACCCGCCATTTGTGCACCGGTTTGATAACGTTTTGTCGGATCTTTAGCCAGTGACCGGTTGATGATTACCGAAACACAGCGAGGTAATTCAGGTCGGATACTATCGGGTTTAGGATGCGCTTCATTAGCAATTTTATACATCAGTGTAGCCATTGAATCACCGGTGAAGGGTAAACGCCCGGTCATAAACTGGAACATCATGACACCCAGTGAGAACAGGTCTGATTTACCATCGACTTTTTTACCGGCTAATTGTTCAGGTGACATGTAAGAAGGTGTGCCTAATACCATGCCTGTTTTTGTTTTGCTTGAATCGGTAATACGTGCAATACCAAAATCGGTGATCTTTAAAGTATCGGATTCAATTTCATACATTATATTGGCGGGTTTAATATCCCGGTGAACAACGTTTGCTTTATGTGCATAATCCAGGCCTTCAGCGCAGCGACGTATAATATCCAGTACTTTGGTCACCGGCAGTAATTTATCGGCTTTACCGTACTGCACCATATCACCGCCTTTAAGAAATTCCATTGCGATGTATGCCAGATCGTGTTCTTCACCTGCATCGTATATGGTAACGATATTGGGATGGCTTAAACGACCAGCTGTTTCAGCTTCACGGAAGAAGCGATCTTTAACATCCTGTAATTCGTCTTCTTCAAACTCCTGTGAAAGCGCCATGGTTTTAATTGCCACAACACGTGAAATTTTTGGATCTTTACCCAGATAAACAGCACCCATTGCGCCTTTACCCAGTTCTTTTTCAACTTCATAACGACCCAGCATGGGTTTTTCAACACCACCGCCATCAAGCATTAATGTGCCACCTGGTGAGCTGTTAGTACCACCAAGAATAACGGTTTCTTCCATTGCGCTTGCACGGTTAATGCGTTGTTTGATATCACGGAATTTAGGATCAATATCTTTCATTACCTGATATACAGAGCCGGCTTTATTAAACTGACGTTTACGCTCAAAATCCAGTGCCAGGTTATATAGTAATTCCAGTGCTTCAGGTGATTTGGGCAGGCGACGGAATTTATCAAATGCTGCATCCAGTTGTCCCTGTCCCTGTAGTGATAATCCCAGCATGCGATTAGATTCCGCAGATTCTGCATCCAGTGCCAGTTTGCCTTTTTCAGTTGAAAGGTAACGTTTGGTGGTTAATAGTAAATGACCTACTACGAGCAGGATAGATGGATTAACCAGCTGTAACCACAGGCCGCTATCTGTCATTAATATGTAATGGGTAATAAATAAAGTAATAAACAGGAATAGGGTAATAAAGGCAGAGAGTCCGGCTTTGAGACGCGGTAGCAGTATAATAATGTAAAGTGCTACGAATAACGTTATACCTGCAATAGCAGACATGCTCCATTCAGGCTCGATAAAAAAGTCTTCATTCAGTATGCTGGAAACAGAATGTGCCAGAGTTAATACCGGGGCCATATTCGCATCAATTGGCGTTACCTGAGTATCACCAACACCGGTGGCGGTTGCACCGATCAGTACAATTTTACCCTTATATTTTGAAGCCGGGATTTTACCCTGCAAAACATCATAAAATGAATCAACCGTAAATGCGCTGTTATCATTGATGTCATTATAAAAGAAGGTATTCATTAACAGGTTTGGGCTGGTTTTAATGGATAAACGCCCTAGTTGCACGCTTTCACCCAGGTTAATGGTCACATCTTTGGCTGACAGGTTTAAGCTGCGTAAAGCCAGTTGAAGTGACAGGGAAGGGTACATTTGATCGAAATAATCAACAACCAGTGGCTCAGAGCGTATGCTGCCATCTGTATCCGGGTATGCTGCCAGAGCACCAATACTATCTGCCTGTGTGCCAACAATTTGAATAGGGTAGAGCACAAAAGCAACGGGTAGAGGTAATTCGTTATCGGGATTTGTTACCGGGTTGTTTTTTACATTGGTTAATTTGTTACGGGTGACATAATTGGGCATATCGTTATCAGGTTTACCATAACTTGCACCTATGCCCATATGCATTGCCAGCACAACATTACCAGTGTCTGTAAGGCTATCAGCCAGTTTCTGGTCAGTATTGAGGTCAAGTTCAGCTGCTAATAATTTTTTGCCGAGTTTTTCAATATCTGCATTGAGTGAAGGAGAGGTGTTCGGGCCAAGTTCAAGCAGACTGCTATTACCATAAAAAACCAGTAAGTCCTGTATATGACGCATGCCTGGATCCATCTGGGGATCAACAAAAAAGGTAGTCTGGCCAATAACCTTGGCGCCACCTTTTTTAAGTATTTTGTGCATTTCAGCATGAATATCACGAGGCCAGGGCCAGCGCCCTATATTTTCAATGCTGACATCATCAATGGAAATAACGGCAACTTTATCACTGGGTGCACGTTCTGATGAGCGTACGCCAAAGTCATAAGCATCGCGCTCAAGACTATCAAATAGGCCCAGGTTGCCGAGTGAAATAATCAGGATGCATATGGCAAGACCCGCAAACCAGTCTTTTTTCCAGAACGCCTGTTTCATTTATTCCCCAGCCTTTCTATTAGTAACCTAAAAGGAGCCATTACTATTTGTATTCCCCAGTTATTATAATTTTTATACCAATCTCATCTTGAGATCAGGTGTCCATTAGTAAGAATAGATCATAAACGCAACTCTTGCCCACTGCTAGTGTAAATTAGTGCTTTTTTAATAAAATCACAGTGTTGGGGTGATGTATTGAGGTGACGCTTGAATGATAAACAGGGTGATAAACGCGATACTTAAAAGTTAATCTAAGCATTGTATTTACTCTTTTTATTGTCTTTTTTGTGGTTTGTCTATATTGAGGATGAAAATGTACAAATCATCATAAATCGATTAATTCATATGATTCTTCGTAATGTGTATTTAAGGCACGGTTTTCATTAATTGCTTATAAATCATATTAAAGCTTTGAGTGTGATGTGGTTCTCAAAGTATAAAAAACTGACGGGCTTCTATTGATTTTATTTAAATTGGGAATATAATCCCAATTATGAAGAAATAAAAATCGTGGATGGCTGTTTATCAATTCTTGGGTGTTCATAAGAAAGATTCAGCTAATGTTATTTACAGAAAATGTTGGAGAAGTGTCATGAATAAAAAATCAGTTTTTAATAAAACAGTTCTTGCCGCATCTATCGCAATGTTAAGTGCATGTGGCGGTAGCAGTAGTCAGACATCAGGTTCTGGAACCACAGTGGGTGTGGTTACTGGATTCGGCAGTGTTTATGTTAATGGTGTTGAATATGAAACAGATTCTGCCTCAATTGATATTGATGGTTTAGAAAGCATTGAAACGTCACTTGGTATAGGTGATGTGGTTATTTTAAAGGGCAGTGTTAACGCAGATGGTGTTACAGGTAATGCCACATCAATATCCTGTACTGATGAGCTGGAAGGTTATGTTCTTGATCTGTCAGGTCTGGTTGATGGTGTCGGTACAATCAATATTATGGGGCAAAGCGTAACCATCAATATTGATACGGTATTTGACAGTGATACGCTGGCATCGATTAGTGAATTATCGGTTGATGATATTGTTGAGGTGAGTGGTTTTGCTGATGGTATTGGCAGCATACTGGCAACACGTATCGAAACTAAAAATGATACAGATGAAGATTTAGATGTAGAGCTTAAAGGCCTGATCAGCAATCTGGATACAACGGCACTTACATTCACTATTGGTGACTTAACAGTAGATTATAGTGAAGCATTAGAGGTTGATGCCGGCCTGGCTGATGGTGTACTCGTTGAAGTTAAAACGCAATCTGCAATCAGTGGAAATATCACAGATGGTTTCCTGATGTCTGCCAGCAAGGTTGAAATTGAAGATGACGGTGATATCGATTTTGACGGTGATGAAGGTGAAGATATAGAAATGCAGGGTATGGTATCGGGTATTACTGATACATCATTCCTGTTTAATGGTCAGTTAGTTGAGTTTGACTCTCTGGAAATAGATGATGATTTTGATATGGCTTCACTGGTTGACGGCATGATTATCACAGTTGAAGGGCATATTGCCGCTGATGGCAGTTTTGTTGTTGAGGAAATCGAGGAAGATCACGACTCAGATTTTGAGGTGGAAGGTTTTGTGACGGATAAAACCGACACAACGGTTACTATTTCACAGGGTGACAGCACACTCACATTTACCGTGAACAACGATACTCGCATGATTGATGAGCAGGATGAAGGTAGCAGCACGCCGCTGCATTTCTTTAGTCTGGCAGATGTCGCTATTGATGAGTTTGTTGAGATTAAGTACTACGTAGATGAAACCAGTGAAGAGAATATTGCAACCGAGCTGGAAAGGGAAGATGCACCATCGCCGGAACCTGTTCTTAATTAGTCTTTGTAATTATTACAGGATAGTCAGCCAGGGAAGGCTCCTTTAACAGAACCCCTGACCGGTTATAAAATCGGGATAAAGGGTAAGCTGTTTACTTGAAACTTAACGTTATGGGAATATAATCCCAGTATGAGTGATAATTTACTAACTATTCTTGAAAAGGCGGCCTGTAAGATTCTTGGGCCACTAGTGCGTGTGATGCTGAGAAACGGTGTTGCCTGCGGTAGTTTCGAGGAAATAGTCCGTAAAGTATACGTTGATGAGGCTTTCATACTGGCGGGTAAGGAAGGTAAAGCCACAATATCGGCAGTATCAGCTAAGACCGGTTTGTCACGTAAAGAAGTAAAACGTCTAACAGATAAAAAACTTGAATCAACTAATGACACGGCACAGAAGTATAATCGTGCAATTCGAGTGATTAGTGGCTGGATGAATGATGAACGTTTCAGTTCAGTAGATGGTGTGCCCCGTGTGCTGGATATGGAAGGAAATGAAAAAGCATTTTCTACATTGGTAAAAGATTACAGTGGTGACATACCCACCCGAGCCATGTTTGATTTGCTGGAAAAAAGTGGCTGCGTGGAAAAACATGATGGAAAAGTACACCTTGTCAGTCATGCTTATGTACCGGGAAATGATCCGGTGGATATTATAAATATTCTGGGCACTGATAGTCGTGAGTTAATGGAAACTGTTTTATATAATATGAGCAGTGATGCCGCACAGAGAAAATTTCAACGAAAAGTTTCAACACATAAGCTGGCTTCAGCTCATATCAGTGAATTTCAAAAATATGCCAGTAGACGGTCACAGTCTTTACTTGAAGAACTTGATGGCTGGTTAAGCGAACACGAGACCGGGAATAAAAATGACAGTCAGTATGTCAGCCTGGGTATTTACTATTATCAGAAAAATTCTGAATCTGAGGAAGAGTCATGAAAACCCGGATCAAACAACTTTATATATTTGTAACTGCATTAAGTGTTGCCATTCTCACGGCCTGTAGCGGTGGTGGCGGTCTGGCCGGTATTGGTGGTAGTGGTTTTATTTCAAGTGGAACAGTCACCGGTTTTGGTAGTGTGTTTATAAATGGTGTTGAGTATGAAACTGTTTCATCTACTTTTGATGTGGATGATGTCGAGGGTACTCAGGATGATTTACGTATTGGAATGGTGGTGCAGGTGCAGGGAAGTATTAACAGTGATGGTGTAACCGGCACGGCGACACATATTCAATATGCTGATGATCTGCAGGGGCCAGTGAGTAATATTATCACCAGTGCAGACTTTAAAACACTCACGGTGTTAGGTAAAACAGTGATTGTTTCAGCAACAGGCTCAGCATTTGAAGGTTTGAATTTTTCGTATGATTCAGTTGCGCAGAACAACGTCATAGAAGTAAGTGGTTTTTATGATGAGTTAGGGCATTTACAGGCAAGTTATGTTGAGCTTAAGTCCGTTACGTTTGATAGCTCCAATGTATTTGAAGTTAAGGGGGTAATTAGTAACCTGTCTGGTACAACGTTTGAGGTACAGGGCATAACGGTTGACGCATCCAGTGCTAGCATAACTGATCTATCGAATGGGTTACAAAATGATCTGCTTGTCGAAGTTAAGGGTTTTTATAATAGTGGCACATTTACTATTAATGCAACAGAAGTTGAAGCTGAAGATAATGAGTTAAGTGAAGATGGTAATAAAGTAGAAATAGAAGGTTTTATTACCCGTTACGTTTCTAACGGTGATTTTGATGTAAATGGTTATGCTGTAAATGCAAATAATGCAATTTTGACACCGGTAACGCTAGAGCTAAAAGTTGGCGTTAAAGTAGAAGCGGAAGGTGTGATAAGTAACGGTGTGTTAAATGCAAATGAAGTTGAGGCGCGTGGAGGAAATGCAGAAGTTAGCGGGATAGTTCAAAGTGCTAACCTGGATAATAATACTTTCACTGTTGAGCTTCACTCTTCTTTATCTCCGGTTACCGTGCAGCTAAGCACATCGACATTAATGGAAGATGAAGTGGGTGATGATGATCAGCTCTCACTATTAGAGTTAAGGGATGAAGGTGGTTTTGTCAGTGTACGTGGTTTTGAAGGTGACACCAGCGCCAGTACGATTAATGCAACCCGAGTTAAACGTGAATCAGAAGTTAAAGACGTTGAGTTGCAGGGTATTGTTACTGCGCAGGAAACAGATGTTTCTATTACCGTATTAGGTGTCGTTTTTCCTGTTAGTGCAGTTAGCACATCGTATGAAGATCAGAATGAAATTACCGTTGATACACATGCTGAGTTTGAAGCAATTACAGGTATCAACTCAACGGTAGTGAGTATTGTAGATAAAATTGAGGGTGATGGTAATGCGACAGGTATTGCCGATGAGGTTGAAATAGAGGATTGATTTAAAGGGTTAATTTCAATTTAGAGTGTAGCTGTTTCCATTGCAGCTACATTAAGTCGCTTTCATTATCTTATCGTCACTATGCGATTTCTAATCAGGTGTTTGATGAGCTCGTTCCTTGTTATACAAAAAACCGTGTCAGAGAGTAATTTTTAATAATGTCCAGGGAGAATTTATTCTCAATATTCTTTTAGCCTGATCATCATATCAACTTTGTTTTTCATAATATTCATTACTATACTCGTCTAAAGCTGTTCAAATTAATCAAAATCACCTGATTTAATCGAGGGTAGCAAATGAAAAGAGCCTTCTATCTACTTGCTTTCGTATTATTCTGCATATTTTCACTATCTAAACCTGTATTTGCCGCAAATTGGGTTGAGTTACAGGGTGTCGAAAAAAAAGGTTCTGAGCCTACATTGAAAATAATTGGTTTTATTCAGCCAGAATGGCAAAAAACAGATGGTACTAAAATTCAGGATGGTCCGTGGCAGGGGCAGAATGCGGTCTTTAATGTTATCAGGCCACGCCTGGAGGATAATAGTGATGGTTCGTTGTTTAGGGCCAGGCTTGCAGCAAAAGGCAGAATCAATCAGTACATTAATTATTTTACAATGGTGGATGCGGGTAACAATGCATTAACCCGTAATGTGGATACACTCTTAATTATCACAGATGCCAGTTTAACATTTGATTATATTGGTCCCAAAATCCGTATAGGTCAATTCAAGACGCCCGGAAGTGAAGAGGCGATGCAGAGTAAATATGATTATATTAATTTTGCATTATCTACCAATCAGTTAGTGCTTGAAAGGTATTACGATGGGGACGGCTCAGACCCGCAAAATAAAAATGCACCCAATGGTGCATTTGGTGCATTTAGAGACATAGGTATTGAGCTATTTGATACCTATAAGCGTGATGAGTGGGAGCATACCTGGGCAGCAATGGTGGGTAATGGCAATGGTATTGCCAGAAGTGACAATGATAGTCATAAAGATAAGTATCTGTACTGGTCATCTGAATGGGTGTTTTCGGGCAAGGGCCCGCAACGGGATGGCTGGAAGTTATTTGGCTGGTGGCAGGATGGCAAACGAACACTAACGGAGGCTGGTGCCGGCACATATGATCGGACCAGACACGGTTTAGGAACAACATTTAAAAAGGAAAAATGGCGCTCTACAATTGAGTGGATAAATGCGGGTGGTATGATTTTATCAGGAACAGATGGTGCTGCCGTTCCCGGGTCTTCAAATAATGCTAATACGGCAATTTCATCTTTTAATTTAGCGACAGATGATAAAGCAGAAGGCTGGTGGGCCGATGTATCATATCGGTTAACAAAAAATACAGAGCTCTTGCTGAGGTATGATGTATTAAATCGCACTACGAATATAGCTGCAAATGAACGCCAGTCTAATAATATAACACTAGGTTATAACTGGTTTTTTGATAAGAAAAGTAAAGTCATGTTTAATTATGAATACTTAAATAGTGACGCTCCAAATTTAGACAGTCAAAGTGTAGCTAATAATATACTTGATGGTGTTGATAACAGATTATCAGTACAAGTGTTTTATTTTTTCAGATTGCATTAAATGTAAAAAGACCACTGGGAAATTGATGTGATGATTAAGTGTAAACGATTTATATGCTTTTTTTTAATAAGCTTCTTCCTGTTATATATGAAACCGGTATATTCAGGTGAGCACTTTGTTTTAAATTCTGGTGGTTTCCCTCCGTTTTCAAATAGCGAACGTAATGGTTTCGAAGACTTATTATCGAAAGAGATGTACAAGCGAGCGGGTATCTCAATTACTATTAATCAATTGCCCTCTGAACGTGGCCTGAGAATAGCAAATGAAGGTCTGGAGGATGGTATTCATTCAAGAGTAAAGGCGATTAATAAAAAATATAAAAATCTTCTCCCTTTAGAAGAGCCCACTATGGAGAGGCAGTATGTGGCATATGCAAAAGATGCTTCAATAAAAATAGATGGATGGAAAAGCCTTTCTAAATATAATATTGCAATTATAACCGGCTGGAAAATATTAGAATGGAATATTATAAATTCTAAATCATTAATAAAGGTAAGAAATTCAGATCAGCTGTTTAAACTTCTGGAAAATGGAAGAGTTGATGTTATTGTGTTTACAAAATGGGGCGGTTTGCAAAAGATTAAAGATTTAAATATCCAGGGTATATACTTATTAGATAAGCCTTTAGCCAAGAAAGATATGTATTTTTTTCTGCATAAAAAACACAGAGAATTGGTTCCCAGGTTGAGTGCTATCTTGCGGGAGATAAAAAAAGACGGTACTTATAAAGCTATCTTTGATGAAACTATGGATGAATTAAAATAAATGTACTGGTGTTTTAAATGAGTTTTAGTGTTTTTAATAGAGAATCTCCTTTAGCAAGGCGAATAATAGTATTAACGATTTTGTTTAGTGCGTTTATAAGTTTAATTACAACAGGGTTTCAGCTTTATCGTGTTTACATCGATGATATGTCAGAAGTAGAATCGGCGTTTAAGCAGATTAAATCAAGTTATCTAGGGAGTATTCGTAATAGTCTATGGTCGTATGATATTGAGCAGTTACAGGAAGTTATGGACGGTATTTCACATCTACAGGAAGTTGAATATGTAGAGGTTTATGATGATAGTAATCGAGTAATAAGTGCTGGAAATCTTGGTGATGGAAGTCATATTACATCTGAAGAAGATATTTTGTACGAATACAATCAGAAAACGATGAGTGTGGGTAAGTTTAAGATTTATTCTGGTTTGAGTAGAATTTATAAAAAATTATGGATAGAAGGTTGGTATATTCTGCTTGCAAATATGATAAAAACATTTTTTGTTGCACTTTTCATGCTGTTTTTATTCTATAAATATATTTCAAGACACTTGTATGATATGTCTAACTTTGCAAAAAATATAACGATCGACAATCTTCAGGAAAAGATGCATCTAAAAAGAATTAATAATGAAAGTGATGAGTTAGATGATGTTGTAAATGCAATAAACTTAATGTGTAGCAATCTTGATAAGTCACTTAAAAAACGAAAACAGATAGAGATTAAATTAAAGATAAATGAAACCAATCTATTAAATGCACAGTCGATGGCCCATCTTGGGAGCTGGGAATATGATGTTCATACAAGATCATTGAGCTGGTCTGATGAAGTTTATAATATTTTTGGTGTAGAAAAAGGAAAAGTCGTTAATTACAGTTCATTTCTTGAGTATGTCCATCCTGATGACCGGGCATCTGTTGATAGCGCTTATATTAAATCTTTAGAAGATAAAAAAGATGGTTACGTAATTGAGCATCGTATTATACAGGCGTCATCAGGAAAAATACGTTATGTAATTGAAAAGTGTAGTCATATAAAAGACGACATGGGAAATGTGATTTCATCGCTTGGAATGGTGCATGATATTACTGAACTAAAACTATCAGCTTTAAAAATACAAGAGCAAAGTGTTGAGTTACAACAAATTCTTGATTCAATGCTTGATGCAGTTATTACATTTGATGGCTCGGGTGCTATAACCTCGTGTAATGAATCAGCTGTAGAAATATTTGGCCGTCAACGTGAAAATATATTAAGTCTAAATATTGATGAATTGATTCCTGAAAAACAGGTTGATCTAAATATACCCGACCTTATAAAATCGATCGGTTCTGATGATGTTGCTGGAATTAATAATCATGATTTTATTGCGATGCGTCAAAATAATAAAGAATTTCCAATTCAGCTTTCTTTAGCGGAATTGCCCAGACTGGATAATATTAATCGACTGTTTGTTGTGACCTGTCATGATACAGAAATAGAGCTAATGCAAAAGAAGCAGTTGCAACGCTCTCAAAAAATGGATGCGCTTGGTAAGTTAACGGGTGGTGTTGCGCATGATTATAATAATATGTTAGGTGTTATATTAGGTTACGCAGAATTACTCAAAGAAGCATTGTCTGATCAACCTAAACTATATGAGTATGTAGAGCAGATCGATTATGCGGGTAAGCGCGGAGCTAATCTTACAAAAAAATTGTTAACCTTTTCACGCCATGAACCGACTGCATTAGACAAGTTAGATATCAATGAGTTATTAACAAATCAATATGATATGTTGCAAAAATTACTTACGGTACGTATTAAATTAAGATTTGAACTAGAAGAAGGCTTATGGCCCGTTCTACTTGATAATAGTGAACTGGAAGATGTTGTTCTTAATATGTGTATTAATTCAATGCATGCTATGAGTAATAAGGCGTCGGGTTCAGAACTGGTAATTAGTACACGTAATGTCCATTCTAATCATTTAGATGATCAGATACCCGGTTTGAAAGCAGGTGATTATATAGAGTTAAGTATTGTAGATAACGGAACTGGAATGGAGGATATATTAAAGGAAAGAATTTTTGAACCATTTTTCTCAACAAAAGGGGATAAAGGGACCGGTTTAGGTTTGTCACAGGTATACGGCTTTGTCAAACGATCCAATGGTGTTATTAAAGTAGATTCTAAAATAGGTGAAGGTACAAAATTCTTACTTTATTTTCCTCGTTATTCAGGTTTAAATTTAGAGCAAACCGCACCGCTAAGTGAGGATGATGTTGATGTAAAAGGTAATGAAACAATACTCGTGGTTGATGATGAGCCATCATTAATGATGTTAACTACTGAACGATTAAAGGGGCAGGGGTATAAGGTTTTGTGTGCTGAAAATGGTAAGCAGGCATTAGCTGTTCTTGAACTTGAACACGTCGATTTGATTTTATCAGATGTTATTATGCCAGAAATGAATGGCAATGAACTGGCTACAATTGTACAGGAGAAATATCCTGATATTAAGATTCAGATGGCAAGTGGTTATACGAATGATAAATTAAATAACCTCAGTGATGAAAGTTTACGTCAGAATTTATTACATAAACCATATGAGTCTAATAAGTTGTTTCATAATTTACGTGTATTACTGAGTCAATAATATAAAAATAAAGGGGGCGGAGGGATTAAAAAATAATCCCTCCGTCCCCTTTATTTCATAATCTACGTGTATTACTGAATTAATAATTTATACCAGAAAAAATATTAATTTTTACTATATCTACGTGTATTACTGAATTAATAATTTATACCAGAAAAAATATTAATTTTTACTATGGGCAAATATCCACATTATACCGACACCCATAGAAAAATAATTTGTATCGTCAACTAGAGGGCTGTCTTCGTAGGCAGCACCACTTAAATTCTGGTATCTGACAAAAGCAAAATAGATTAAATCATCCTGACGCCAGTTACCTACCAGATCTACAAAAGCACCGCTATAACCTCCATCTGCATGATATTCATTACGTTCAGTTGTGGCGAATGCAGCGGGTACATCATAATAATATGCATGATAATCGTCTGAAGCGTAACGCAGCCCGGTACTTACCTGATATGCCCAGCCGGTTTTAAATGGTCGTAATGTTTCATAGGTCAAACGTGGCTCAATAAGCCAGCCTGCATTGTCAGCTGATTTTAAATCGGTAGAAAAAGCCGTGCGCAAGGGTAACTCAAGTCGGAATTCATGGGGCTTTTTTCTTCCCCCTGAAAAAATTAGTTCCAGTGAAGGTCCAATTTCTAAAATGGTATCAAGGTCAGGCATGCCACTGCGTGCAGTACTGTCTTCACTGTTTACCGGCACGCCTAGGCCGCCGCTAATGTTGATGCGTAAATCTGGTGATTCGAATAAAAAACCGCGTATACCATCATCAATTTCAAAGTTATCTGATTGAATGCGAAAATAGGGGAAAGGGATGACGAAGTTTTTGTCTTCATCTGAACCCGGATAAAGTGCTGTATTTAATGCGGTTACACCTGCACCTAATTCCCAGTATGTTTTATCGGCAAATGCATTGTTACAAATTAGAAGAATAAAAATTATTAAGCTTTTTTTCATGGTGAATATTGATCTTGATATAAATTTTGTTACTTTATTATATAGCCTATAAATAAAAACGTTATAGTTTTTCATGTTAGATGTTTGTTGAGTTGTATTTTCGGGATAACTGTGTGACTAAAAGTTCCATCGGTAACCCAGAGTAAAAAACAGATTGTTACTACCCAGAGATTCACTGCTATTATCTTCATCCGTCTTATCGTAGCCAATTTCAAAATCAAAACGTGCTTTGTTCAGGTAGTTGTAGTCGGTTCTAAATATTGCGCGTAATTTATTTTGTGAACGTCCACCAGTCAGGCTGCGAATATCGTATTGTAATCTGGGGTTGATTCTCCAGTTACGGGTAATGGGGAATCTTGTATTTGCAATTAATGATGTAGTGTTTGAGAATTGAGTATTGCTGTACCTTAATCCCAGTACTCCCGTATCTCTTGCAATTAAAAG
This sequence comes from endosymbiont of Galathealinum brachiosum, assembly GCA_003349885.1. Lineage (NCBI taxonomy): Bacteria > Pseudomonadati > Pseudomonadota > Gammaproteobacteria > endosymbiont of Galathealinum brachiosum. The sequence continues at coordinate 145,033 of QFXC01000003.1, forward strand.
GCTGTTGCCGACTATTTGTGTACTAACAAAATAATCAGTACCTGTTCCAGGTGTTGCTGGCACACCACCTGACGCGATGGTCTCTTCAACACGGGAAAAAGTCAGGTCTGCATTGGCCTGATAGGTTGAGTTCATTCTTTGAGAGCCACCGAGGGTAATGGTCTGGCTATCAGCTGTTCTATCTTCTGCTAATTGATAAATTTGCTCGATATTTAAGGTGTTACCTAGTTCTTCCAGGCTGATTTCCTGACGACCAATTAAAGCGTTACTGGTTGATAGAATCGGGGCTTTACGCATGAATGCATTCATATAAGCTGTTCGGCCCTGATCGAGCAGTATATTAGCATTAAACTGTAAGATGTTTATCTCATCATAAAGTAGATCATAATCAATCATACCGAATAGTGATTTAGTTTTATCGCGATAATAGATTTCTGTGCCGGTACTGGTTCGATCATCAAAACCATTAAACTCCTGATCAAAATAAAACAGGTTCATATTCCAGTTGTTCAGGAAGGTCCCGGTTTCAAATGTCAGTCCGTAGAAAGTTCTGTTCTCATTTATTGAAGTTTTATTATCAATTTCAACCGGGTATCCACCAAGAATATTTAAACGCATGTCCGGGTTGAACTGATATCCAGCGGAGATACCATCAAATCTGTTTAGTAATCCACCTATTCTAAGCGATTGTCGGCCAATCTTTCCTGATGTACCGGTTTTGCGATAACTTAATTCGTAATATGTTTCAACAAAACGAAATTCACTATTGTCTTTGTCATTAATAAAGTCATATATATGATCAGCAGTAAACTGGTAACGGTGATCATATTTTCCGCTTCGTTGCAGTGTGGTTACATCAGCAAATGTGATAAGTTGAGATAATGTTTTTATTGAATCAGTATTGTCTGTTTCTGCCTGATTACTACGATAAAACTGTGAAAAACTACCGTAAGTAGTTACTTCATCCAGATCCTGAGTTGTTGTCAGGCGTATTTTCTTTTTCGGGCCGCTGGCTGCTGTTAATAATCCGGCAAGGCGTTGCCGAACTCTGTCACTGCCTTCGCTGTCCGGATACAGCTTAAGGTATTTTGTGTAAAGAGTAACAGCATGTGTTTTTTGGCCTTTACGTTGTCTTGCCAGACCTAAAAGCTCTAATGCTGATATGGAATATTTATGCGTACCTGCACTGACCAGTGCATTCAGGTAACGAATAGCGCTTGAGTAGTTTTTATATCTTAAATCCGTTTTAGCTCTTCTCATCAGGTTGTTTAGTTGCTTATCTGATAATGAACTTGTGTTTTTGATACTGGTTAATTTTGCCTGAGAAGGTACTGTAAAAATTATAGACTTTTCTGCTTTTGGTGGCGTTTTTATAACCCATGATCCCGGGTAAAACGCTTTTATTTTTGATTGTGCTGCAATGGCCTGTTTTCGATTGTTGAAAAAACCCAGCTGAAGCCTTTCCCACGGCTTACTTTTAATGTTTACTTTTGAAACGTAAAAGCTTAAACCGGGAAATGGAATATTCTTCTTAGGTACCCATTTTAAATTTTGACCGGGTGATGACGCCAGAACAATTGAATAGGTACTAGATGCAGTTGCAGCTTCCACAGTGGTTGTTATAAACAGCCACTGTAGAAGAAGCGTATAAATAATCGAATTAATATAGTTTAAACGTAACATATTATTTTTTAAATATTTATGATTAATGGTCTGGTGCTTTTCTACCATTCGCCACCACTTGCTCTGTGCTCATTACTTCTTATGCCATCTTTTAAGTGACAACTTCCACTACAATCCTGAACTTCATTAATTGGTAGTGGTATATCGCCTGCACCCTTATGCGAGTCTGATTTATAATCGTTAGCATGGCATCCGGCACAGTCAGGTTTATAAGCTGTAAAAGGCCATGCGATGGTTTGATTATTAGTCGGATGACAGTCAACACAAAGTGTTGCTGTTCTGTGGTCACCAGGGTAATCAGGTGAGTCGTGACGAAACAGTGCCATTGGAGTCCAGCGATCTGTGGTATGGCATCGGTCACAATCTAAAGTAGTAACAAAGTGAGTTGTATTTTTACCCGTAGCGGTTGAGCCATTGTGGCAACTCAGGCAGAGACCGGTAATATTATTATGGTTAAATATCGCGCCACTCCAGGTCGTTGTGTTATGGCAGGTATCACATTCAGCAGTAGTAAAAATATGCGTCGCGTGTTTACCTGTTGCAGTAATGCCGTTGTGGCAACTTGAGCAGACTCCGGTAACGGAAGCATGATCAAAGCCGGCACCTATCCAGGTGTTTGTGGTATGACAATTATCACACTCTGCGGTAGTTTGAATATGCGCCGGGTGTTTTCCAATAGCAGTTAAACCATTATGACAACTGCTGCATGCAGCAGTGATATTACTATGATCAAATCTTGCGTTACTCCACGTAATCGTACTATGGCAAGCATCACACTGTTCATTAGTGGTTATATGTTGAGGTGTTTTTCCTGTTGCGGTGAAACCATTGTGGCAGGAGTTACAGGTTCCTAAAACAGAAGCATGATCTACATTGCCTACACGACTGAATGTTATAGTGTTATGGCAGTCATCACACTGATCAGTAGAGAGAATATGAGAAGGGTTTTTACCCGTTGCGATTACATTATTGTGACAAGTTTGACATGGCCCGCTTATATCGCCATGGTCAAACCTTGCTCCTTTCCATGAGTCTTCAGTATGGCAGTCATCACAAAAATTACTGCTCGGAAAATGTTGAGGGTGCTTGCCAGGTGCACGGCTACCGTTATGGCATAAGTTGCAACTAAGAGGTGTGCCTTTAAACTGACCTGCGATATGGCAGCTAGAGCAATCGATAAATGCATGTTTACCCGTGAGAGGAAAGCCGGTTGAAAAATGATCGAAACCGCCCTTTGCTGTCTCAGCATGGGCTGAAGTATTTGAAAATAGTAAAACTGCAAGCAGCAGAGTATAAAGCGTTTTTATAAATAAATTCGAATTTATCTGTTTACTATTAGCCATGTCGATTCCCATTAGCGTTTTATGTTGATTTCTCTGAAATTGCTGGTGTTATGGCAATTACCACATTGTCGACCAAACGACCGGTTGTGAATATCACGACTTCGATGGCAGGAGATGCAATCCTTAGATGCTTTTAATTTGCCATTTGATTTTGTTTGATGGCAGTCGTAACACCCGAGTTTTTTATGTTTGCCATCAAGTTTGAAACTGGTGTCTTTATCATGTTTGAATAGCCAGGTGAACCATGAGTTGGGGTTATGGCAGGCATTGCAGTTGGTACCTAGTCTGGTTTTATGGACGTCATCGCCAGCATGGCAGGTATTACAGTCTGATTTTACATCCGCATAGTCATTTGTAAGATGACACTCTTCACATTGGGTGGTGGCATGCATTCCAATTAGCGGGAAGTGGGATAAATCATGATCAAAAACAACTTCATTATTCCAGCCTTTTTCATTGTGGCAGTCATTGCATTTTTTACCCTGTTTGCCTCTATGTACATCATTTTTTTTATGGCAGGAGTAGCAATCATTTTTTAGTTTGTGTTTATAGAGATCACCTGTATGACATTGATTGCAGCTTGTAGTTTTATGTTTGCCAATTAGTGAGAACTTTGTTTTTTTATCGTGATTAAATATCTGTTTAGACCATGAAGATGATGTATGGCAACTATTGCATTTTTTTCCGTATCGGCCTTTATGTTCATCGTTATTTTTATGGCAGGAATAGCATTTTTTAGGTAATTCTTTTTTCAGGTCAGATGAAGTGTGGCAGCTATTGCAATCAGCAGTTTTATGTTTTCCGTATAAAGGGAAATCAGTTTTTTTGTTGTGATTAAATTTAATCTGGTTCCATTTTTTAGTGTTATGGCAACTGTTACATTTTTTTCCGAAACTACCAGTATGGATGTCATTTATTTTATGGCAGTTGATACATAATTTTGGTGTGTCTTTGTATTTGTTGTTTATGTGGCAAACGGTGCAACGAGTTTTCTTATGAGCGCCTTTTAATGGGAAGTCAGTTTTAGAGTGATCGAATTTTGTTTTCTTCCAGTTTGTTTCATTGTGACAGTTATTACATTTTTTCCCCTGTTTTCCCTTGTGTACATCTGAGTTTTTATGGCAGTCAATACATTTCTCAGGTGCTTCTGAGTATTTTTTTTCAGATTTATGACAGGCGGAGCAGGCTGCCTTTTTATGTGTGCCTTTTAACTTAAAATCTGTTTGTTGGTGGTTAAAGGTTGCAAGGTTAAGTAATACAATGTTTTTTTCTCTACCTTTATGCTCGGTATGGCAATGTTTGCAGTCTGTTTTTAACTGTGTTGGCAGGCGCCCATGAAAGCCCTTTTTATTGCTAATATCAGCGCTAATATCTTCATGTGCGTGGCATTGAATACAAAGTTCCCCCTGTTTTTCTTTGTCTGATGTGTCATGGCACTGTTCGCAGTCCTCTTCATACTTTTGATGTGACGTAATGACTTTTCCTGGCATTAAAAGAGATTTTAATGAGTCGCTACTGGCTACGCCTGAATTCATTAAAAGAAGAATGAAAAAAGTAAAACGAAGAATGACAGCGTGAAGGTGATGCATTGGCGTATTGTTTATTGCCTAGTAAATATGCACAGCAAATATATGAATTACCGCTGTAATAATCATCATAATAAATAGCGGTAGGTGCAAGATATGCCACAGTGAGAAAAGTCGTTCATATAGCTTGAAAGCGGCTATATGACGTAATGCAAGTGTGTAGCGATTAACTGAATCTATAACCATTTTTTTATCAGCTGGCTGATTGTTTTTTAGAGAGTAAATTATCTTCACTAAAAGATGTTTTGCATTTACACCAAGATAGATAACATCCATAAAACTCGCCAGTATACCTGTATAGGGTTTTAGTGCTTTTTCTTCCATTATTTTTAGCTGGCTATCAAGCACATCATCCATATTCACCATACTGAGTAGATGAGTGTGATTATTTTCAGTGTCCAGTTTAAGCTCTTTTAGTGTTATGCGTGTGCCATAGAGACCATGATGAATATGGGTATAGATATAACGGCCTATTAAACCACTTGCCGCTACCAGTAACATGCTAAAAAGAGCGATGGAGCTATTGGTCGATCCGAGTTGAAAATTAGAATGGAATAAAATCAGGGTAGGACCAATGATGCCAAATAACATGTGAATACCAAACCAGTAACGTATAGGTATCCAACGAGTTAATACTTTTAGTCGCTTACTGAGCGGATACAGTAAAAGTATTAGCATCATGCTGCCACCAACAATACCCAGCAGGTAGCCAGTGCCTGTTTCTGCACTCAGGTAGTTATTATCCCTTTGAGACCAGCCAAAAATAATCGTAATTAACAAGCCTATAATAAACATGTGAGCATATAGAAATTTAAATGATTTCAGTATCAGATTATTTAGCATAGGTAACGTACTTGAATTCTTGTTTAACTTTTTATTTAAGGTCTCAATATGTGTCTGGGTTACTGCCATGGTAAGTTAATCTCGCATCAATCATCACGTATGAAAGGATGATACAGAATGCACCTGATATATTTTGGGAATTAGATCACAAATAATAACGTATTTAATGGTTACTATCTATACAGTAAACACTGTAATTACTACTCAGTAATCCCGTATGTGCTTATATTGAAATAATCTATATAATCAGTTAGTTAGAGGTCCTTTTTTTATGTTTTCCATAATTTGGCTATATAGCCTGCCGTTGATCGTTATTTTCCTGTTTTATTTCTGGAAACGAGCCAGTGGGCACAAAAATAGTCAACTTGTTTATGACGAGGCGGTGGCCTCGGGTATGACCGAACCTGCATCGATGCATCCGGTTATAAATCATGCATTGTGTCTTGGATGTGCCAGTTGTGTTAATGCCTGCCCTGAAAAAAATAAAAATGTTCTGGGAGTGATTAAAGGTAAAGCGCATTTAATTAACCCCACACATTGTATCGGGCACGGGGCATGTAAAACGGCCTGTCCATTTGATGCGATTGAATTAGTGTTTGGTACCGAGAAAAGAGGCATCGATATACCTGAGGTAGATGAAACCTTTCAAAGCAATGTGCCTGGAATATTTATATCGGGTGAATTAGGTGGTATGGGGTTAATTCGTAACGCGGTTACTCAGGGTGTGCAGGCGGTTGATTCTATTCGAAAGTTAGATGGCACTGGCAGTGCTCAGCAGCTTGATCTTGTCATTGTTGGTGCAGGTCCATCCGGTATAGCGGCGGCACTGTCTGCTATGTCGCATAAGTTAAAATTTGTAATTCTTGAACAGGATTCTCTAGGGGGAACTGTGTCGCATTACCCGAGAGGAAAAATTGTTATGACTGCACCGGTGGATTTACCGATGATTGGTAAAATGCAGTTTAAAGAAACGACAAAAGAAGCGTTAATGGCATTCTGGGAAGATGTAGTGAAAAAAACCGGTTTGAAAATAAATGATCGAGCCAGGGTGGAAAGTATAAGTTCAGAAGGTAATGGCTTTCTGGTTAAAACAGCAACAGAGGAGTATCGTAGCAGGGCGATATTACTGGCTATTGGCCGTCGTGGTACTCCACGTAAACTTGGGGTGCCCGGAGAAGAGCAAACAAAAGTAGTGTATAGACTCATTGATCCTGAGCAATACCGAAATCAACATGTTCTTATTGTTGGTGGTGGTGATAGCGCGCTTGAAGCAGCTGTCAGTATTTCAGAAGAAGCGGGTACAACTGTGACAATTGCTTATCGTAGTGCAGCTTTTTCAAGGGCTAAGGAAAAAAATAGAAATAAAATTTCTGAAGCTGAAAAATCTGGAAAAATACAGGTTTTGATGAACTCTACCGTTAAGCAAATTGAATCGCATAAAGTAGTAATAAATACAGAAAATGATGAGCTTTGTATTGAAAATGATGCAGTAATAGTTTGCGCGGGTGGTATATTACCTACCGCGTTTTTAAAAGATAGTGGTATTGATGTGGTTACAAAATATGGCACGGCATAAGGTGTATTAATGAAAAAGTTGATATTGATATTATGTTTGTTTTTTCAATTACAGCAGACTGCTTTTTCAGCAACATTGGCCGATGCTAATATTGCTATTCGCACACAAAATTTTGAAAAAGCGGCAAAAATTTTAAAAGCCCTGTCAAGAAAAGGTGATAAAAAGGCTCAGTATCAGCTGGCTGTACTCTATCGTAATGGCCAGGGTGTAAAACAGAGTCCAGAAAAATCAGTTTATTGGGTGAAAAAATCAGCTAAACAGAATTATAAACGTGCGCAATATGTATTGGGTGTTAGTTATGAGAATGGAACGGGTGTAAAGAAAAATAATAAAAAGGCGATACGCTGGTATTCTGCTGCAGCCAAACAAGGGCATAGAAACTCTAAAAAACGTTTGAAAATTTTACAGTCAGGTCGGTTAGATACAAATACAGTTGTAAATAACATGCAACCAGGCGAGGCGCTTTTTTTTGCGGTTAATGCTAATGATCTAAGTACAGTTAAGAAGCTTCTGGATAGAGGTGTGTCGGTTAATACTCGGAATAAATTTAATCGCCCTGTGATTTTTGATGCAATTGAAATGAAAAATCACGCTACGGTTGATTTGCTTCTAAAATATGGTGCAAAAGTAAATGTGGTTGATAAATATAGTGATAGACCATTGCATCTTGCTTCTGCTTTAGGTGAAAAACGTATAGTGCATGACCTGCTAAAGAGAGGTGCAAAGCTAAATTACAAGGATGCTAATGGTAACACGGCATTAATCCTGGCTGCGATGAAAGGGAATATGTCGACTGTTGAGATTTTATTAAAGAATAAATCATTAGTAAATTTGAAAAACAGGAATGGCGATACAGCTATTGTGCTTGCACATAAAGGAAAGCATAAATCAACGGTTAAACTTTTGAAAAAATACGGAGGTAAGTTGCCTGTTACGAGTAAGGAGCAGCTAAGCGTAAATCAGAAAATAGCTGCAATAAATAAAAGCTCTACAGGCGTATATAAAAACTGGACTGCACTGATGATAGCAACATGGAGAGGTCAGCAAGATGTGGTTTCCTCATTGTTAAAAAAAGGGGCTAATCCTGATCAGGTAGATGCGGAAGGGTTAACGCCATTGATGCGAGCTGCAATACAGGGGCAGGATAAAATTGTTGGCCTGTTAGTCGTTTCAGGTGCGAATATTAATAAAGTTAGTGGTTCCGGTAAAACAGCATTAATGGTGTCAGCAGAACAGAATGAAGAAAAAGTTTTTGAGATGCTTGTTGCTGCTGGAGCATCTGTGAATATGACGGATAAAAGTAATAGAAGTGCATTGTCATATGCAATTTTAAATAAAAACGAAAAATTAGTTAAAAATCTACTTGATAAGAATGTAAAAGTTAATAATGAACTCGTAAATGGTAAAAGTGATTTTATGAGGGCAGTTACTTCAATGTCTTTGCCTGTTGTTAAACGCTTGCTTAAGGCTGGTTCAGATCTTATGAAAAAAGATACGTCTGGTCGTGATGCTTTATGGTACGCAGTCGATGGTCAGAAATACGCTACTGTAAAATATTTGATTCGTTATCATAATGATATTAATCGTAAGGATGATAGTGGGCAATCTCTACTTCATCAGGCAGCGATTGTTAACAATACTAAAATTATAATTTTGTTGATTAATAGTGGGATAGTTGTCGATATAAAAGCAACTGATGGGAATACGCCATTAATGCTTGCTGCGAGCCGACAACAAACTGAGGCTATTGGTATTTTTATTTTAAAAGGTGCTGATGTTAATAGTAAAAACAATGTTGGAAATACAGCATTGAATCTTTCTGTGTTAGCAAATAAAGTTGAGTCTGTTAAGTTGTTATTAGATGCAGGAGCTGATTTAAGCATAAGAAATGATAAGCGAGAAAAGGCAATTAATCTGGCTGAAATGGTTGGTAATAAATTGATTCTGGACCAGTTGCATCAATATCAGGAAAAAACAAAACTATTCGGCGTGTTTTAAACTGACATATCAATATAATTAATTATTAAATTAAGCACATGTGACTTGCTAATATTTCATGCTTTTTATGGAGTGCTGGTGCTTTATATTTCTAATATTGTTATTCATAATCTCCGCTATACTAAAGTAAATATGAATAAATGAGTGTAATAGGGGAAGTTGATTTTATGGCTGTTTGTATACGATACGGGATTTTAAGTGTAATTTTATTGATATTTTCAATTAAGGCTGTGCAGGCCGAATCCGATGCACAGCAAGATCTATTGTTCTTTTTGAATGCTGGTCCTGTTTATCACCAGATTACATCTGAAGACGGCATTGAAGAAAATGATTTTACTTTTGGAGCCGGTATTTTATACAGTTACCTTGAGACGGATCTACGGTTTCTTGCAGAATATTTTATATCAACTGAGGAGTCGGAGTTAGAGAGACTTCAAATGGGCTGGCAAGTGGATGATGACGTTATAGGGTGGTTAGGTCGTTTTCATTCTCCGAGTTTATACTGGAATTCAGTTTATCATCACGGTCGGTACTTGCAGACAAGTATTTCACGGCCATTAGCTGAGAAGTTTGAAGATGAAGGAGGTGTGTTTCCAACGCATGTTTCAGGTTTTATGTTTGAAGGCGGATATAAGCTTCAGGGTATGTCGGCTATTCAATCAACGTTATCATTTGGTTTGACATCAGTTATTGATGATCATGGACTTGTTCCTTTTGATTTATTAGATGCTAACAATAAGAGCAAAAATGCAGTCGATGTGCGTATTGCTTATCTGACTGATCAGTTAGGTGAAAATCAGTTTGGCCTAACAATGAGCTGGGCCAGCCTGGTTGTTGGTGATAATGATGTGGCTGTGCAACAGGGCTTGCAACGAGTTGATCAAAGTAAAGTGGGTGCTTATGTAGACTGGAGTATGCAGGAGTGGAGAATTTTATCTAACCTGACATATATTAATAACCAGATGATAAATCAGTTACAAAATAAGACTGACTCTTTTTCTACTGCTTATTTTCAGGCTGAGTATAAAGTTGATCATGACTGGATATTTTTTGGACGAGTTGAAGATACGTATAGCGCGGATAACTCTGATTATCTTCAACTTTTTCCCAGTGCGATAGTAGAAAGGGAAATGCTGGGCCTTCGGTTTGATTTTTATAAAAATCATGCATTGACAGTAGAATTTTCAAATATAAAATTACAATCAGGTGACTTTGGTCAGGCATGGCTGCAGTGGAGTGCTGTTTTTCCATGAGTTCAGTAAGGAGTATATTGTTTTGTTGCATTGGACTTATGCTGAGTATGGATGCATTAAGTTCTGAAAAACAGGTTGTTCTGGTTGTATCATCAGCGAGCCCCCTTGTGAATCTTGATTCACTTGAGTTACGTAAAATTTATCTTGGCTTCAATGTCAGACGGAACGGAAATGTCATAAGGGGTTTCCGTAATACTGAAGATAAAGTACTTAACGGGGTTTTTCTTCAATATGTGGTGGCTATGTCAGCCAAGTCGTATAATAAAAGGTTACTGTCGTTGACTCTCAGGCAGGGTATACCGCGTTCATCAGAATATAATTCGATTGAAAAGTTACAGGATGCTTTATCAGAAAGACCCTACTCAGTGAGTTATATGTGGAAAGAAGATGCTGAGCGTTCAACTAAAGTAAAAGCGTTAAGGGTATTATGGTACCAAAATTAAATACATTACCTGCACGAATTATTTTAATTGGTTTGTTAATTCATGCGGTGCTTCTACCTATATTGTTTTTTGGCGTCCTGTATATCATTGAGCAAAGTCATGAGGAACGATTTATCAATGATGTGCGTAAGTATAGTCGATTTGTTGCAGACGTTTTTGAATTAGAAGAGGGTGAAATAAATGAACAGCGCACAGTGCATTTGCTGGACAGTTCTATTCTGGGTAGTGGAGGTTATTTTGCTGAATTAATAGAAGGTGATACCCGTATACAAAGTAGCCTGTTAGATAGTGACTCAGCAAGCCTGTTTAAGGAAGATTTTTACTTTGGGCAACATGGAGATGATATTTATTTTATTTCATTAACGTTAGATATGGTTGGGCGACGGGTAGTCTTACATATGGGCTTTAATGAGCAAACTACGATTGAACAGATTGAATTAGCCAGAGAACGATTGTTATCTGTTCTTGTTCTGTATTTGCTGGTATCAATAATTGTACTGGTTTTACTTAGTGTGCGAATGATTCGGCCATTGAAGGCTTTGCAACAGGCTTCGCGTCAGATTGCTAAGGGCGAGTATGAGGAGCAACTGTACGTTGATAGTGAAATCACTGAGATCAAGGAACTGGCAAGTGATCTTGAATCCATGCGTTGTGAACTGGTGGGTATTAATGTTTATTTATTACGTGAAATTGCTGAAAAAGAAGCAGCAGATGAAAAACGAGAAGAACTGGAAAGTAAACTTAGGCAAACACAAAAATTAGAAACGGTTGGGGTGCTGGCAGGGGGAATTTCACACGAATTTAATAATATTTTGTTGCCCATATTTCTATACACAGAACAGGCAATACATGATTTGCCGGTAGATAGCCCGACTCGTGATCGCCTCAAACGTGTATTAAAGTTATCAAAACGTGCTAAAGGCCTGATACAGCAAATACTGACATTTAGCCGACAGAGTTCTAAGCAGGAGTATCAAGCAGTAAACTTAAAACCGATTATCAATGAAGCACTTGAGTTGTTTCGGGCGTTGATACCTTCGACAGTAGAGTTGCATGAAGTGCTTGCAGATGATACTTATATGGTACTAGCTGACCGAGATCAGATTCATCAGTTAATTATGAATCTTTGCGGTAATGCCTATCAGGCACTAGAAGATAGTGGCGGCTCTATTACGGTTATTCTTGAGTATTTCACAGTTGATAAGCGGTTTCCTCGAGATCGTCGTCATCTTCAGGTAGGAAAATATATAAGGCTTAGTGTTCAGGATACCGGGCATGGTATCGATCAGCGTCACCTTGAACGTATTTTTGAGCCGTTTTTTACTACGCGTACGGTTGGTCAGGGAACGGGTTTGGGGTTGTCCGTTGCTCATGGAATCGTTATGTCACATAAGGGTGATATTTCTGTCAAAAGTGAAGTAGGTAAAGGCTCCACCTTCTATGTTTATTTACCACAGTTAGAACTGAATGCTGAAGATACGGTTGTTCAAGATGAAAGAGGTGTGTGAAATTAAACGTAGGTGTGTGATCAGTCGAGCAGGATGTCATTGCAAAAACATATTGAATGTAGTTAAGATGGTGTTAAATTTTAATAGATAATTTGATACTGTCGTCCAGTTGAATAAATGGGGCGGTATGTTACGAACTTTAAAAGTTTCAGGCTTGAATAACAGGTATAAAGTGGGAGTTTAATATGGTGCGCATTTTGATTATTGACGATGAAGAAGATATTCGAGATGTATTACAGTTAATACTGGAAAGTGTCGGTTATGATGTGAGGATTGCATCAAATGGGGATATGGCTATAGAGTTTCAGCGTGAAGAGCCAGCAGACTTAATCATCACTGATATAATTATGCCAGGTAAAAATGGTGTGGATATCATTACTGAAATTAAAAAAGAATTTCCTGATATTAAGGTTATTGCAATTTCAGGCGGTGGGGGGGTTCAACCGGTTGAATATACACCTGAAGCTATATCAACTACGGCCTATCTTGCGGCTGCCCAAAAAGCCGGTGCAAAAAAGATTTTCACCAAACCTTTTGAGCGGGATGACTTGATAAAGGCCGTTGAGGATCTAGTCGGAAAGCCGCATTAATAAATATTATCAGGCTTTTTATGGGAATATATCTATAGGGGTTACTCTACAGCAACGCCATTTCTTATTGCATAACGTGTGATGCTGCTTGCGCTATGCAGATCCAGTTTTTTCATCAGGTTAGAGCGGTGTTTTTCAACTGTCTTCAGACTAATTGACAGGTATTCAGCAGTATCTTTGTTTCGATACCCCTCTGCGATAAGTTTCATGACTTCTAGTTCACGCGTAGTTAAAAGATCAATGCTGGAAGTGGGGGATTCCTTTATGTTATCAGATAAATATCCTGTAACCACTTCATTGCATATGCTGGGGCTTAAATAGCTTTTACCTGACAAAATACTGTTAATGCCATTAATAAGCTCTTCACTGGTATCATTTTTTAATAAATAGCCATCAGCGCCTGCCTTCAGTGCAGCGTGAACATGTTCTTCAGTTTTGTGTACAGTCAGTACAAGAACTTTTATATTTGGGTAGCGGTTTTTAATGCGATGAATAGCTTCTGTGCCATTTGTTTTAGGCATAGACAGGTCACTGAGTAGTAAATCAGGTTCTAATTGACCTGCAAGGAGAATGGCGTCTTTACCATTGTCTGCTTCCCCGATTACCTGAAAGTTAGGTTCATTATCAAGTAACAGGCGTATTCCGGACCTAAGAATAGTATGGTCATCAGCAATTAGAATATGAACTGGTGAATTTTTCACTATTATCTCTAGGTCCCTTGATGCTTTCTTTAAATATATAAAAATATTTGTGTTAAATCAAATTAAGTTTCAAGAATACACTCATGTGTAGTTTTTAGATATAGCTTATATAAAAAATACGGTCTTTACTTTATAGGATAAAATCATGTTTTGGGTGAGAATGGTGTTTTACGAATAGTGTTTAATATATATTTCAGCTTATATTTAAATATAGGTAGATTGATTTCTTGTTTAATTTTATATGGATTTTTGGAGTTGTTAGCGGTTGGTCACATGTTAGTTAAGTGAATTATATTTATTTAATGAGGTACAGGGGGAAAGTAAAGATATTTTACTTCTAATAATAGAGTTGTTATTTGGAGCCAATTAAATGTTTAAAACGCTGCTTGTCGAAGATAATCTTATATATAGAGAAGAATTAAAAAATGCCCTGCAAAAAAAATTCGTTAATCTGGAAACCAAAGAAAGCGTAGGTGAAAGTGATACATTGGATATAGTGAATACATTTGATCCGGATTTGGTGATTATGGATATTGATTTACACAGTGGTATCAATGGGTTGGTGCTGACTAAAAAATTAAAAGATGAATGCCCAGAAGCAGTTGTCGTTATTCTTAGTCAGCATGATTTTCCGGAATACCGTTCAGTTGCCAAACAAAACGGTGCTGATTTTTTTATTTCTAAAAGTTCAAAACTCGAAAATATTTTTGATTATGTAAGTTCGGTTATTGATCGTAAACATGAGCACCATTAATTGATGCTTTAATTGTTTTACTTCATGTTTTTATTGATCTACCTACTTTCTGTCTGTTAATTTTAATTTGATAACTGTAAACGATGTTCGGCTAAAACTTCGGCTGCACTGGTAAATCCTTCCAGTCTGATCCATGGGCTATTCGGTGTTTTACTGCGTAAAAAAGTTAACGGAATATGGTTCATCTTGTCACCTTTGTATGCGTCAAAAGCTTTTTGTGTGGTAATAATATCATCGATAGAGCCTGTTAAAAAATGCCAGTCAGCTCCGGCCTTGAATTTGCTCGCATAGTCTTTTAAACGTTCAGGTGTATCCTGTTCCGGGTCAATTGTAATCGATATCATTTTTACGTTTTGTGCATCATCACCAAGCTTCTGCTTTACCTGGGACAGGGTGGCGCTGAGAACAGGGCATATTGTAGTGCAGGTAGTGAAAATGAAATTTAATATGACGGGTTTTTCTGTATTAATTATTTCTGTGAAAGAGAGCTTGTTGTTATGTGTATCAATTAGAGAAAGTTCTGGAATTTCATAACGGTGTGATGAACTGGTATAACCGGTTTGTTTCATCATGTGTTTATGATGTGCATGGGGATCATCCTGAGCTTGCTGGGAGCCTGCTACGGTACCTGATGCTAGCATGAGGTTTACTCCAATAATACTCGCTAAAGGAAGTGCAATACTATTTAATAATGATTTTACGGACATGTGATATCTCTCATTTTGTAAGGTGTTTGGTTATTAGTGAATGATCCATTCGCTCTTTTTTACCAGGTTTTGTTGTTCGTCTTTATCAAGTTTTACAATATAACTGCCTTTGGATGCATAACGTTGGCCAGGCCCGAATGTTAAACGAGGGAAAACAGGTATTGCGTAATCCTGATCATGCATCATATCGAAATTTTCAATAAAATAATCTCTGAAAAATTCACTGCGCATATGTGAAATAGCACCCGGCAACATCCATCCAAGAAAATACATCTGTGACTGAATGTCCAGATTAGTGACAGGGATTTTACGGTTATTAAGCCAGCGTTTTACTATTTTAATTTTTCTTAAATTATCTTCAGGCAGGTCTCGGGGGTAGGTAAAATAAGTTTTATCATGTAATTTTTCTGCAATTACTGATGTGTTACCTTCCAGTTGTTTCCAGGATGCGAATAACACTCCGGGTGGTTGGGGTTGTTTTTCAAACCATTTCGTTGCAGCGCTCATATCATTGCTTTCGAGCCACAACAATATCGTATCTGTTGTCTGAACTTTAAAGGGGAGCTGCAACAGTTTTTCCTCAATTGAATCGCCCTCGTTGAGTATTACCTCTGTTATTTTAATCATCCCTTTTTTTGTCAGGTTTTCTCTGAAGCCTTGCGCCAGCATAGCTCCTTTACCTTCTTCTTTTCTATAGATTTGTATTACGTTAGTAATCTCATTGTTTTTGATAGCGGAGCGTAAATAACGTGCAGTTGTATTCCCTTCCTGATAATAACCTTTTGAAAGATAGAGTGTGTACCAGTCAGTACTAGAAATAACAGGCTGATCAGTAATCGGGAATATACAGGGAATTTTTTTTGTTTCACAGAAGTGGTGAATTGGATCCCAGCTTCCCTTTGCTATTCCACCTAGCATGGCAAAAACTGGTGCGTTCTGATAATAAGTCTTAAGTTGTGAGTGCCAGGTGTTCCGTGGTCCACTTAGCTCCCAGATATCAAGCTCAAACTGACGGTAGGCACCATATTGCTCGGTTTTATAGAAAGGGCCTGAGTTAGCCCTGCGTTTATGAGGGCGAGTCTGAATGTTATGGGTGTCAATATGGGCTTTTAATACGTCTAACATTGCATTTTTATCTTCGGCTGATACTCCTTCAGTGATAACAGTGGCAAATCGAATCTTTTTTTCGTCAACTCCCGGATCATTCTCAATGGAGAGATTTTTCAGATACTCAATCAGTATTTCCATATTGCTGTCATCGATCTGGTAGCGTGGCATAGCACGACTAAGTATTCTTCCGTCCGGGGCAATGCCCTCACGTAATAATTTCGCAAGTGTTTCACTGGTATATGAAGGTCGTGCATCTGCAGCCTGGTATTGAGTTGGAAGAGACCAGCGTTGCGTCGCACCTGGTCCCTGTTTCTGCTTGGCTGCGTGCCAGGCACCGGTTCGTCTTCGAGGTGTAAATAATTCTTTGCCATTGATGGGCCAGGTAATAACAGAGCCCTCTATTGAACCCAGTCCACTTCTCTGGTGGCAATTCACACAGGTAAACATCCTGCCATCAACTGGAACGTCCGCAGAAACCATGGACTGTATAGGTTTCCCATTTGGCAGAATGCCTTCCCGATACATGCGCTCGCCAGATGCCTGTATTTCTTTTGATGTGATTAAGGTTTCAGCAAAGACAACTGCCTGAGAGGGGGCAAATAGAATCATCAGCATGATAGAAATTCGAAACACAGTTGTAATTACTCCAGGTAAAAATAGATCCGATGTTTTATTTTCTAATCATGTGCGTAGATAAGTCAAGGTTTTGGGAGGGGGGTGTTTTTTACAGCGTAAATGCTTAAGAGTGTTGGTGGATGGCGTTTTCAGAGAAAAGAAGGATTAATTCTGAGAGCATGAGTAGGGAAAACCCTACCATCATTATACGGGGTTGACCCACTAATCTTGATATCAATTAAACGATTTAATCAGAATCGTTAATAAAAGTAATTGATAAATGATAAATGAGGTGAGGGATATTCCATGGAATACAAAAAACTGAAAATACAGTCTCATAATCCGAAGACACTAACAAGCGCACTATTTTTGTTCGTGTCTTCGGCATTAATGATTCCGAGTGTGAATGCTCTTACACTCACGGTAACAGGTGCTGATAATGCTGTTAATCCAGTGGTAGAAACACCACTTACTGGTTATCGCTGGTTGATTGAGGAGGATGGTACTTATCATGTTCCTTTAAATGCAGATGGTACTGTGCAGAGAGCTGCTGGTGTTCCCGTGATCGACCCTAACTGGCAGGTAGGTGCTGATGGTGTTACAGGAACGGCTGATGACCGTAATACGGTATCGGTGAGTTTTCATCAAAGTTATGCGCCAGTCGTAGCCAAGGGAACGGAAGGTGTTGATGAATTTCCACCAACCTGTTCGGCTGATGTAACAGGTCCCTGCCTTGATTCTACAAAAAATTATTTCATTTCAGTGTTGCCAGCAGATGGTTATTCAATCGGTGGTGCACCGCTTAAAGCGGGTAAAGAGGAGGTAACGGTTTTTGTTAATAGAAATCCTATTCCGACTACACAGATTACCGTTTTTGTGCATGCGGATACTGCGCCAATTAATAATGTCTGGGATCTTGGTGAGCAGGGCCTTTCCGGTTTTGCAATCATTCTTGAGGATGCGGGCGGAAAGTATGGTGCTTCAGCAGGTATACAAAGTCTTGATGCTTTCGGTAACCCGCTATGTACCAGTTATGAATATACAGATGCAAATAACAATGGTACCCATGATGCGGGCGAACAGTTTGTAGCGGATGCGACTACGGGTGAGCCTGTAGTCGCAGTTGCCGGTGCAGGTTGCTTAACCGGTTCAGATGGTCGAGTGACCGTTCGTAATCTGGCGCCAGGAAAATACGGTGTGATAGTAGTGCCGCCTAATGCTGTTGAAACACCTGCTGACTCGGGTAATTTCGTAAGTTCTAACTGGGTTCAAACCTCAACTATTGAGGGTACAAAGTTAATAGATGCATGGGTTAAGGCTAATGAGCCAGCTTACTTTGGTGAGTTTGGACCTCCAGGACCTCACGTTTCGGTTGGTTTTGTTCCAGCGGGTGCAAATAAGCCATATATTGATGCGACCGTATTGACTGGTGGATCTACTATCAGTGGTCAGGTAGTTAATCTGCATCTTTCTGCGCCACCTGATACGGCTTTTTATAATGGCGGTCCTTTTCCTCATACGACTCCCTGGGTTGGTTTAAATCTGGGTGCGGCAGGCCTTGGTAAAGGCGTTTATGCTGCTCGCGCGAATGAAGATGGAACGTTTGCTATTCCTAATGTGCCTCCAGGAAGTTATCAGTTAGTCGTGTGGGACGATAATCTTGATTTACTGTTTTCCAAGAATACAGTTGTTGTAAATTCTGATGCAGCAACTCAGGCAGTTGCCGATGGCACCTGTAATGCACTTACGAGTTGTAATTTAGGTGATGTGCCTGTGTTCCAGTGGTTTGCACGTATGGAACACTATGTTTACAACGATGAAAATGAAAATGGAATCTGGGATAGTGGCGAACAGCCCATGATTGAGCAAAACGTTAATTTACGTTTTCGTGATGGTACTGTGTATCAGGCCTTTGCTACTGATGGTGAAGGTGTAGCGCCTTTTGATCAGATATTCCCATTCTTCTCATGGTTAGTTGCAGAAGTTGACTTTGCTCGCTTTAAAGCAACAGGCATGACAAGTATTGTTGATGATGGTGGCCAGATTAACTTTGGTGACCCGCTAACTTTCGGTGATGTTCTAAATCCACAGTTACAGGCTGATGGTGAATATACACGTACCGAACTTGGCCCTGTTCTTTCTCAGGGGTTTCAGGCATTCCTTGGTCAGACTAATGTTATTCAATGGGGTAAGAAAGCTTATGCCCCAGGTGAGAACGGCGGTATTTCAGGTATGGTTATGTATGCTGTAACCCGCGCTGAAAATGATCCAGAGCTGGCTGCGGCTGAGCCATGGGAGCCGGGTATTCCACGTGTTACGGTTAATCTATACGACATCACGGGTACTACGTTACTGGCGACAACAGAAACAGATAGTTGGGACGATAGTTTACCTACGGATTGTCAGCCAGGTGCAAACCGGGATATTTATGTTTTCCGTGATGCCCCAGCCGATTGTTATGATGGTATGCGTGTATGGAACCAGGTTCGTCCTGGTGTATTTGATGGCGGATATGCTTTCACAGATATTTGTGAAGCGGGACTGGTTGATGGTGCTTGTGCTGCAGAGTCAGTAATAATGCCAGCAGGCCAGTATATGGTAGAAGTTGTTCCTCCATATGGTTATGAAGTTATTAAGTCACAGGATCGTAATGTTGATTTTGGTGATACTTACTTCCCTAGCCCTGAATTGTTACCCGCTGTTTGTTCAGGTGCTGACTACGTGGTGCCAGCTGAGTTAAGTCTGTTTCCAGGTGAGCCAGCTCCTTTAGCGGGTACAACCTTAAAGAACTGTGATCGTAAGACGGTTGTATTGACTGATGGTGCGAATGCAGCAGCTGATTTCTTCCTGTTTACAGAAGTGCCTATTGCAGGGCATTTCGTTGGCTTTATCCTTGATGATACAGCGAATGAATTTGATCCAGCTTCACCACAGTTTGGTGAAAAATATGCACCTCCATTCTTACCGGTATCAATTCGTGACTGGACTGGTCGTGAAATTTCACGCACGGTTTCGGATGAGTATGGTGTTTACAATGCACTGATTCCTTCTACATTCACTGAAAATCTGGGTCAGCCAAGTGGTATCTCGCCAAACATGCTGACTACCTGCATGAATGCGAAGACATTACCCAATGGTGCAGATGATCCATTGCACAATCCACAATACAGTCAGTTCTGTTATACATTCCAGTATATGCCGGGTTCTACGACGTACTTAGATACGCCTGTTGTTCCTGTTGCTGCTTTTGCTGGCTCTGATCAGAATCCGCTTGATTGTGAATATATTGCAGGCACACCAAAAATTAATAGTGTGAGTGTACCTGCTAATGGTGAAGGTGGTGGTCCATATATTCCTTTAGATCAGCAGGGCAATATTGTTGCCGGCGGTATCGTTATTGACTCTATGGGATCACGTCAAGTTCCAAACCCGGCTTATGGTGGTGTTGGTAGCCTGGCTCCCAAGACTGTTGTTCGAGATTATGGTTTTGGTGGAACACAGGGCACAGTAACAATCGGTGGTGTTTCAGTTGCTATCGACAACTGGAGTGATGGCAAAATTGATGCAACGGTTGCAGGTGTTCCTGCAGGTGCTCATCAGTTAGTTGTTACTAAAGCAGATGGCACTTCTACTATTACCGGTATTACGGTACAGGTTGGTCTTCGTAATGGATCAAATGTAATTGCAGTCACTGAAGGTCCTGGAGCAATTCAGGATGCGATAAATGCTGCTGCTGCTAATGATCTTATTCTGATAGCACCGGGTACATACAATGAAATGGTTGTTATGTGGAAACCTGTTCAGCTTCAGGGCTGGGGTGAAGGTTCTGTAACGATTGATGCTATCAAGACTCCATTTGAAAAACTGGCTGCCTGGAGAAGGCTGGTTGAAAACCTTGAAAGCAGAAATGTTATTACTCGTGCACCTGGTCAGGAATTAGGCTTTGGCGGTATTGAGCCAGAAACATTCTTTACTGAAGAAGGTGCGGGTGTATTTGTACTGGCTAGAAGTAATGGTAATAGCAGTTATAGTTCACCTAGAAACAGGGGTTCACGTATTGATGGCATGACTATCACCGGTGCAGATACTGGTGGCGGTGTTGTTGTTAATGGATATGCTGACTTCCTGGATATTTCCAATCTTCGAGTTGTTAATAACAGTGCCTTCTTTGCTGGTGGTGTGCGTGTTGGTCATCCAATGCTATCAGTTCAGCAAAACGGTAACTTCTCTTACTCTGATTCAAGTAATGATAATGTGCGTATTCATCACAATACCATTACTCAGAACGGTGGACTTGATGGTGCTGGTGGCGGTGTTGCTCTACATACGGGTTCAGATAACTACCAGGTTACTGATAACTTTGTTTGTGGCAACTTTACCAATGCAAGTGGTGCCGGTATTGCTCATTTTGGATTAAGCGAAGATGGTTTAATTCAGAACAATACGGTGTTGTTTAATGAGAACTTCAACCAGGGTAAATCTGTAAATGGTGGCGGTATTCTGATTGCGGGTTTACCTGCTTTTGGTTGCCCAATAAATCCAGATACGGGTTTACAGGATACAGCCTGTCTAACGGATCCTGACCAGATATTAAGTCCTGGTGCAGGTTCTGTAGAAATCAACGGTAATCTGATTAAGGGTAACTCTGCGGGTGCCGGTGATGGTGCAGGTATTCGTCTGAGTCGTATCAACGGACAGGATGTAAGTGTTAGTAATCAGGGTGCTGTAAGTTTTGACTATACGGTTAATGTAACTAACAACATTATTGTTAATAATGTTGCCGCCCTGTCGGGTGGTGGTATCTCAATACAGGATGCTATGGGCGTTAATATCGTTCATAACACGATTGCAAATAATGATATTACATCTACAGCGAGTGGCGCGTTTGTGCCAGGTGCGCCTGAAATATCAGTAGCGCAGCCAGGTGCAGGTATTATTTCACGTGCTCATAGTGCAGATCTTGCGGGTTATCTTGTAAGCGAAGAGGCCGTTGCAGGACTTGCAGCAACAAATCTGGTTGACAATATTATCTGGCACAACAGACAGTTTTTCTGGATGAGTGATACATCTCAGACTCCTTCTGTTAATGGTTTATGTCCTGATATAAATGGTGACTCGGGTCTGACCTGTGCGGGTGGTAATGCACCGGTTTATGATGATCTTGCAGTGGGGGCATTACCATGCACTGACTGTATATCGAGTACTACTACAGGTGCTAATCCTGGCTTCGTATCCGAGTATGTTAACGGTAATCGTAATACCACTACGCTCATTCTTGAGGGTACAACTTCCATGCAGGCTCCTCCTGCCTTTGATGAGGGTGGTAACTTCATTCGCCTTCGTTATGGGCCGTTGACACAGACAGATACAGAGTCTGGTGTATTGCTAGGTGATTACCATATTCAGAGTAGTTCAACTGCGCTGGATGCAGGATCAGATGCTGGAATTCTTAATGATATTGATGGCGAGCCACGAGCAGCAGGTATTGGCTTCGATATTGGTGCGGATGAGCTTCAATAACCTGGAGTCGTTTACATGGACAAATCCCGCCGGCATTGATCGGCGGGAGATTGCTCAAACTAGAGGTAAATACAAATGAAAAAAGATCATATTAAAATAGCGTTGCTTCCTCTGGCCATTGGCCTGATTTTTGGATCATCACATCTTTCTGCTGCGGTGCAGGTACAGTGCCCAGGTGACAGAGATGGTAGCGCAGTTATAGGGGATGCAGGAGGCGAGACAGCCAACCCTGATATCAAGTGCATGCATCTGTCTGCAGGAGATGGTTATGCAACCATGGGTGACGGCACGTCGAGTTATATTTTTAGTTTCGCTGATGTAACAGGTTTGCCTACGAAGACAAAAGCTCAGAAGGACGCCATGATTCAAGCGGGTATGCTAGCGCATGAATGGCCGGCGCCTACCATTGAGCTTGAAGAAGGGCAGGAATTTTATCTTAGCCTGACTAACGTTGGTATGTTGATGCGACCTGATTTATTTGATCCGCATTCAGCTCACTTTCATGGCTTCCCACAATCGTCTACTGTTTTTGATGGCTTACCTGAAAGTGCGTTATCTATCGGTATGGGAGCTACATTAACTTACTATTACAAACTTAATGATCCCGGTACCTATATGTACCACTGTCATGTTGAAGCAACTGAACATATGCAGATGGGAATGTTAGGTAACCTTTATATTAAAGCTGGACAGAATAAATTAGCAGCGGGTACTGATCTAAATGGATTTATCCATCAGACAGGTAATCAGTATGCTTATAATGATGGTGATGGCTCAACTTATTATGATGTTGAGTTTCCTATTCAGTTGGGCTCTTTTGATGGCGCTTTTCATGATGCCAGTGAAAGTACGCAGCCTCTACCTTTTGCTCTAATGAAAGATAACTACCCGATGATTAATGGTCGTGGTTATCCTCATACAGTGGATGCCAGAACAGATACTTTCCCACCAACCCCAGGCAGTTTTGCAGGACCTGATAATCCTATCGTTCCAACGAGTCAGCCGGTTAGCTCTTTGATTACGGCAACGGCTGGCCAAAAAGTACTACTTCGTATATCTAATCTGGCAATTACACGTTTCTACACATTACAGAGTCTGGGTATTCCGATGAAGGTTGTGGGTAAAGATGCTAAACAGCTACGCACAGCAAATGGTGTAACTAATCTTTATTACGATACCAATTCGGTGACCGTCGGTGGCGGTGAGTCATTTGACGTTATTCTGGATACTGCCGGTGTGGCAGCAGGTACTTACTATCTTTACAGTTCAAACCTCAACTACCTCAGTAACGATTCTGAAGAGTTTGGCGGCATGATGACTGAGATAATTATTAACTGAGCGAAACGGCGAGGAATATAAAATGAACAGGAAAATGAATAAAAAAGTTTTACGAGGAGCGAAAGTTTCTGCCGTGTTCGCGGGGGTGTTAATGGCCCTGGGAAATACCGGTGTTAACGCTGCTATTGATGGTATTACGGGAACAACTTTTAATATGACAGCCAAAGTTGATCATATTAGTACAGCGGATGGTGGCAGTGTGCTGCTCTGGGGTTATGCAGATGATAATAATCTGTCTGGTTTTGGAACGCGCGCCCAGTATCCGGCACCTACATTGATTGTTAACCAGGGTGATACGGTTACGATTAATTTGAAAAATAACCTGAGTGTGACAACCGGTAATGTACCGAATGTGTCTATGGTTTTTCCAGGGCAGGATGTTTCTGCATCCTGTACAACGGGAGCTTGCCCGCAGGGTACTCTGGCTATGGAAGCTGAAGCAGACGGTGACGTGGTGAGTTATACCTTTACTGCCAGTCACGCGGGTACCTATACATATCACAGTGGTACAAACCCGGGTCTACAGGTTGAAATGGGTTTAAC
Source organism: endosymbiont of Galathealinum brachiosum (assembly GCA_003349885.1). Classification (NCBI taxonomy): domain Bacteria; kingdom Pseudomonadati; phylum Pseudomonadota; class Gammaproteobacteria; species endosymbiont of Galathealinum brachiosum. The sequence goes on from QFXC01000003.1 coordinate 169,144, forward strand.
GGGTGCAATGATTGTCCGTCCTGCAACCAGTGGGCAGGCTTATAATCATGCAGATACCGCTTATGATTATGAAGAGTTATTTTTCCTCACGGAAATGGATCCACGTATCCATACTGAAGTTGAAATGAATGGTGTAGATACACCTGCGCTACAGGCTCTTCTCGATAATTACTTCTCAAACTACTGGTTTATTAATGGCCGAACTGCACCGGATAACTTTAGTGAAAGCTATGTTAACTGGTTACCAACTCAGCCATATAAATCCGTACCTCGCATGCATCCCGGCGATAAGTTGTTGATGCGCGTAGTGGGAGCTGGACGTGATATGCATCCGTTCCACCATCATGGTGAGCATGCTCGCATTATTGCTAATGATGGTCGTATGTTAGAAAGTGCACCGGGCATGGGTCCTGATCTTTCTACGGAAGTATTTACCACAAAAGCGATTCCTGGCAAGACCAGTGATGGCATATTTGAGTGGACTGGTGAAGGTCTTAACTGGGATGTTTATGGTGGTTCGGATGTGTGGCCAGAAATGGCACATACCTGTAATGGCCTGACTACAGCATCTCCTGGCTTCGATCCTGTGACCAATGAGTATTGCCCTGATCACGGTAAACCTTTCCCTGTTGTTCTACCTGAGAAACAGGACCTGGCATTTGGTGGCTGGTGGAGTGGTAGCCCATATCTGGGTAGCCTCGCTGCTTTACCACCCGGTGAAGGTGGTCTTAATCCTAATGGTGGCTTTAGTTTTATGTGGCATTCCCACACTGAAAAAGAGCTGGCTAATTACGATATCTTCCCTGGCGGCATGATGACCATGATGATCATCGAAGCCTATAACGTGCCAATTGATTGATCATAGGAGAACAATGAGATGAATAAAAAGACATTCAAAATTAAACCGATCAGTCTGGCGTTGTTATTAGCAGGTCTTGGTGTAGCACCGGCCTCATATGCAGTTGATCTTATGGCGGTTGAAGGAACATGGACACCGGCAGGTGGAGCACCCATTACGATGTGGGGGTTTTCAGCTGATACAGGTACCTGTCCGGCAGCACCAGTTAGCTGGAATACCGGTCCTCAATTGACAGATGCAGACCTGGTCGCAGGAAACCTGACGATTAACTTACGTAACTGTTTAAGTGAGTCGGTTTCTATTGTTATTCCTGGTCAGCCCGCAAGTTTTACTCCGGTAAGAAATGCAAGTGGAAGGGTGACTGCATTTACTACAGAGGCTGCGGCTAATGGTGGTATTGCAACTTATAACTGGGCAGGTGTTAAATCGGGTACCTATCTTTATCAAAGTGGTAGTCATCCGGCTAAACAGGTACAGATGGGTTTATATGGCGCACTTACCGTGGGTGATTACGCTGGAACCAGTGGTGATGTGACATTACTGTACAGTGAAATTGACCCCGCTCTACATAACCCACCGGCTGCTGCGACACCATTAGGTTATAACCCAAGACATTATCTGGTTAATGGTTCGGATACTCAGTCTGTTATTTCAGCAGGTGATACCAACCAGCCAACCATATTACGCTTCCTGAATGCAGGTCTGGATTTTCATGTGCCCGCACTTAATGGTGGTTACATGACGCTGATTGCTGAAGATGGTAATGCTTATCCATTTGTTAAACAGCAGTACTCTGTCAATCTGGCAGCGGGTAAAACGATTGATTCAATGTGGCAGGCTGCAACTGCGGGTGACCACGTTATCTATGATCGCCGCGGCAATGGCATGGCTACTTCATTAAATGTAACGGCAGGGGTTGGCGCACCAGTCGCTACTGCTGATGTTTATAGTACGGATGAAGATACTGCATTTGTGGTTGCGGCACCGGGTGTGCTTGGTAACGATGGTTCTGGCTTAAGTGCTATTCTGGTGAGTGCTCCGTCTAGTGGTGCACTCAGTTCAGGGCTGGCAAGTGATGGTTCCTTCACCTATACGCCTAATGCAAATTTCAATGGTCAGGATAGTTTTACTTACAAAGTAAATGATGGTTCTCTGGATAGTAATGTTGTGAGTGCTTCTATTACTGTTAATGCAGTGAATGATGCACCGGTAGCTGTTGATAATGTTTACGATGTTATTGAGGGTGCTGTACTGAATGTGACAGAAATCAACGGAGTGTGCAGTAACGACACAGATGTTGATGGTGATGCAGTTAGCGCAATTCTGGATACGTCTCTGTTACAGGGTACATTAACGTCATTAAACAGTAATGGCTCTTTTGATTATGATCCTGGACTTACACCTGCTGGTAGCTCAGTGAGTTTCACTTATTATGCAAATGATGGCACTGAAAATAGTGCGATTCCTGCAACAGTGACACTTAATATTATTTCCCAGCCTAATAGTGCGCCGGTAGCACTCGAAGATTCGACTACTGTTCAAAGAAATAGCCCGGCTAGCTTTATTAATCTGACTAATAACGACACAGATGCCGACGGTAATCTTAAAGATTCCCTGGGTAATGTAGCGGCTGCTCAGATCACGGTTACCACGGGATCAATATCAACTCGTGGTGGTTCGGTAACTGTAGTGACCAATGGTGTTAACTATTCTCCTAAGCGTAACTTCCGTGGAACGGATACCTTTAACTATACCGTTACAGATGCTGATGGTGCGGTATCAAATGAAGTGACTGTAAGAGTGAATGTAGTTAGATAGTAGAGAAGAGACGTCTTTATCTATATAACGGCAATTTCCTTTTAGTTAATAACTGAAAGGGAGTTAGCCGTTAGGAGATGGAGGACGAAATGAAAAAAGGAATAAGATTATGAGTTTTAACACATCCATTGCTGAGATTATGGTTAAAAATAAGGTAATTACAGCTACTTGTTTATTGCTTTTTGCGATTGCTATGGGCACACCTTTTGTCACCGATGCAATTGTTACTGATAAGAATGAAATTAGTTATCAAAGTAATAATCAAAAACAGGCCTTAAATGAAAAATGGGGTATTGAGCTGGTAGCTATGCGCAGTGTTGCATCAGGCCACATGGTCGATTTTCGTTATCGTGTGCTGGATGCTGTTAAATCGGCGCCACTATTTGTAAGACAAACCAAGCCTTATCTGATTCATCAGGAGACGGGTAAATCATTGGGCGTTCCTAATACCGCAAAGCTTGGGTCCCTGCGTAATTCCAATACACCACAGGAAGGAAGAACTTACTGGATGTTTTTTGGTAATCACCATCGACTGGTTCATAAAGGCGATAAAGTCACTGTGGCAATTGGTGATTTTCGAGTTACGGATATAGAGGTTGAATAAAATGAGCAGACGATTTTCGGGTAAATTATCTTTACTGGCAGCTGCCTGTTGTGTATCTGCTTTATCAATATCATCAGTAAATGCAGGTGTGATTGGAGCTGATTTAAAGCAGGCCATGCAAGCCGGTGATGATGTTCAGTTTATTGTTAAATTTACTGACCAGCTTGATCTGAGTTCATTTCCAGGTAGAGGAAAAGGAAAAGGCGTAGAGCTTTCAAGTATGCTCTGGGCGTTACGGAATCAGGCTGATTCAAGCCAGGCAGAAGCGGTTAAATTATTAAGAGGCAAAGGTGCCGGGCGCCTGATTCAGCTCTGGTCAATTAATGCACTAGCTGTTACAGCAAGTCCAGATGCAATACAGGCTTTAGCAAACCTGTCTGAGGTTGATAGTATTCAGCTTGACGACACACTTGCAGCACCCACTCCTGAACTAGCTGCTGTAGCGACACCGGAGTGGAATCTGAATAGTATTCGCGCAACCGAATTATGGAATGCAGGTTTTGATGGATCAGGAACTGTTGTTGCCAATATGGATACAGGTGTAGATGTTGATCATCCTGACTTAGCGGCTTCATGGCGTGCAGGAAATAACAGCTGGTTTGATCCAAATTATGAACATTTAACGCCTTATGATAAAGAAGGTCATGGCACACAGACGATGAGTCTGATGGTGGGTGGTGATGCTGGTGGAACGAGTATTGGTGTTTCTCCGGGAGCTCAATGGATTGCGGTTAAAATTTTTAATGATGCAGGTATCGCTTCTCTGAGTGGTATCCATCTTGGATTTCAGTGGTTACTCGACCCGGACGGCAATCCAGGAACAAATGATATTCCTGATGTAGTAAATAACTCATGGGGTTTTCCTGATCTCGTTGGGCAGTGTTATTCGGAATTCAATAACGATATTCAAATTCTTAAGGCAGCAGGTATTGCGGTTGTTTTCTCTGCTGGTAATCAGGGTGCATCGGGTAGTGTAAGCCCGGGTGATAATACTGATAGTTTTGCAGTTGGATCAGTAGATTCTTCTTTAAATATTGCTAGCAGTAGTAGTCGTGGTCCATCTGCCTGTGATGGTGCTTTTTTTCCTGAAGTTGTTGCACCTGGTGTCGGCGTTAAAGCAGCAGATCTTACTTTTGGCGGTGTGTTTCCTGAGTCATATAAATCAGTTTCTGGTACCTCTTTTGCGGCACCACATGTAGCCGCTACCATGGCTATATTACGTCAGGCTAACCCGACTTCTTCTGTGGCAGAACTTGAACAGGCTCTGACTAATTCAGCAGCTGATTTAGGTGCAGTCGGTGCAGATAATGTTTATGGATATGGAATGATAGATGCGGTCGCAGCTAATAATTTGCTCGCAAGCAGTCCTGCTCCAGTCTGCACAGATGCTGATAGTGATGGTTTTTTTGCAGAAGCTGGTTGTGGTACAGAACTGGATTGTAATCAATTTGATGCGACGATTAATCCTGATGCCTGTGATATTAAACGTGATGGCATTGACCAGAACTGTGATGGTGTAGATCGAACCAAAGGTAAATCATGCCCTGCTCCTGATGGAGGAAGTGATGGTGGTACGACTGAACCTGTCTTTGGTGTTGAAGGCAAAGGTAAAAGTTGTTCCGATGGTATAGATAATGATTTAGATGGACTGCTTGATTGTCAGGACACAGATTGCAGTAATAATAAATCATGCCGAATCCGATAATTAGGATCAGATAATTAAACTAAGGTAATAGAATTTAAATTAACCAGTATCCAGATTCATTTTGTCTATATAGCTATAGATTATGAGTCTGGATTATCTGCAAGTATGAGAGCTCAAAGGCTTGTCATAATTAATATTGTAATGTTGGTGAATTTAAAAAGAATGATGAACCTGAGAGAGGGTTTAGTTTATATAAAGTGGTGATTTTTAATTTATAAACAGGCGGTCTTTGTCCACCTGTATAAAGCAGTATAAAAAATTACCCCTTTAGATTTTTAAACGCCAGTAGAGGGTTTAGTAAAGGAAGTTTTCAAATGACTATTCGCCAGAATCTTATTTATATATTTTGCCTGTATTTTTTTAGCAGTAGTATTGCTTCTGCTGCAGTTCTAGTAGCGGCAGATGAAGAATATGGCATACCCGATACGAAATTTCTTCAGGTTGAGTCTCCAGGTGTAATGAAAAATGATACCCTGGATGGTCAGCAAGCTGATGAGAATGGTGCGGCAGTCAGGTTGTTAACGGGTGTTTCTAGTGGAACTTTATCTTGCCCGGCAGATGCTGCTTTAAAGTTGTGTGAAGACGGGTCTTTCGAATATATCCCTAATGCAAATTTTAACGGTTCAGATTCATTTACCTATGAAACGTATTTAGGTACTGATGTCAGTTCACCCGCAACAGTTACATTAACAGCCTGCACGGGAGGTCCAGATATATTCTCATGCTGGAATGAAGATTCATATCGAAATAAATTATCTGAACTGGGTTATAACTTTTTCGTTGAAGGTTTTGAAGGAACAGTTTGGGATAGTGTGCGTACACCTGATTATGGTGCGATCTTTACAGCACCAGCTATAACCAGTAAGCAGATCACCTGGACAACTAATCATACGGATACAAACGGTATTACTACGGGTTCTGGTGCAGCACGTACTGGTTTATGGGGAGGTTTTGATCCCGAGCATGGTTTTGCAACAGGTTTAGCTGTTGATTGTGATATAAATTCCCCACCTGAAAATTGTCTTCCATATGATGGGTTAAGTGGTAGTGGAACTGCATTGCATGGTGTTGGTGGTTACTTTACCGGTTATTCAGGAGCTAGTATTGCTGTCATTCTTGATGGAGTAAATCAATATTCGATGGGTACTTTACCCGATTCTGAATTTTATTTTTTTGGTGTAATTGATGCTTCAGTGTCAGGCTTTAGCAGTTTCGAATTTCGTGAACTGAGTGGAAAAATTGGGCAGGAATTATTTGTCTTTACAGATGATTTTGTTATAGCCACAACCCAGTCTGTACCGGCAAATAATGTACCCGTATTAAATCCTGTTGGTGATCAGTCAGTAAATGAAAATATATTTTTGAATGTGTCGTTGAGTTCGAGTGATCTTGATGATGGTGATAGTCATAGTTTTTCAATGAGCGGTGGTCCAACAGGAGCTGTTTTATATGATAATGGTGATGGCACAGCAGCCTTTAACTGGACGCCTGTTACCGGTCAGGCGGGTAGCTACCAGGTCAGTTTTACTGTTACAGATAACGGAATACCTGTAGAGAGTGATTCAGAGATAATTACTATCACGGTTGAGAGTGTTTCATCGGATGTAATTGCACCGGTGATCAGTTTACTTGGTGTTAGCCCTGTAAATATAGAACTGGGTAGTACTTATAATGATGCAGGAGCTACTGCTTCAGATAATATCGATGGAAATTTAACTGCGAACATAATCACGAGCAGTAATGTAAATACCAGTGAAGTGGGTAATTACAGTGTTAGTTATAACGTCAGTGATGCAGCGGGTAATGCGGCTTCTACTGTTACGCGCGTGGTTAATGTAACCGCGGATGTTACCCCACCGGTAATATCATTGCTCGGTTCAACTCCGGTAAATGTAGAATTGGGCAGCACCTATAATGATGCGGGTGCTACTGCGTCAGATAATATTGATGGCAACATAACCGCAACTATAATCACGAGCAGTAATATAAATATTAATGCGGTTGGTAATTACAGTGTGACGTATAACGTGAGTGATGCGGCGGGTAATGTGGCATCACAAGTAACG
>QFXC01000004.1:0-257 GCA_003349885.1 endosymbiont of Galathealinum brachiosum
AACTTATAATGATGCGGGTGCAACTGCAAGCGATAACTTTGATGGTGATATTACCGCAAATATTTCTATCGTCAGTAATGTAAATACTAATGCGGTTGGTAATTACAGCGTGACATATAACGTGAGTGATGCGACGGGTAATGCAGCAAGCACGGTTACGCGTGTAGTAAATGTAACAACAGATGTAACTGTGCCGGTGATTACGTTGCTAGGATCTACTCCGGTAAATATAGAACTGGGCGGAACTTATAATGATG
>QFXC01000004.1:349-104398 GCA_003349885.1 endosymbiont of Galathealinum brachiosum
GCCGATAAATGTAGAACTGGGGAGTACTTATAATGATGCAGGTGCTACTGCGTCAGATAATATTGATGGCAACATTAGCGCAAATATAATAATGAGCAGTAATGTAAATACCAGTGTGGTGGGTAATTACAGTGTGACGTATAACGTCAGTGATGCGGCGGGCAATGCAGCAAGTACGGTTACTCGTGTAGTAAATGTAACTGTTGATGTAACCGTGCCGGTGATAACTTTGTTAGGTTCTACTCCGGTAAATATAGAACTGGGCGGAACCTATAATGATGCGGGTGCTACTGCGTCAGATAACATTGATGGAAACATTAGCGCAAATATAATCACGAGCAGTAATGTAAATATCAGTGTGGTGGGTAATTACAGCGTGACGTATAACGTCAGTGATGCGGCGGGTAATGCAGCAAGTACGGTTACTCGTGTAGTAAATGTAACCGCGGATGTTACCGCACCGGTAATAATATTACTTGGTTCAANCGCCGATAAATGTAGAACTAGGTAACCCCTATAATGATGCGGGTGCCACTGCATCGGATGATGTTGATGGCAACATTACCGCGAATATAATAATGAGCAGTAATGTAAATACCAGTGCGGTGGGTAATTACAGTGTGACGTATAACGTCAGTGATGCGGTGGGTAATGCTGCAAGTACGGTTAGCCGCGTGGTTAATGTAACGGCGGATGTCACTGTACCAGTAATAACATTACTCGGTTCAACGCCGGTAAATATAGAACTGGGTAGCACTTATAATGATGCAGGTGCAACTGCAAGCGATAACATTGATGGTGATATTACTGACACTATCGTAGTGACTAGTACTGTTAATATTGAATCAGCTGGTAATTATAGTGTGACTTATAATGTGAGTGATGCTGCGGGTAATTTCGCAAATTCAGTTGTTAGGACTGTGAATGTAACGGCAGATGTAACAGCACCGGTAATAAACTTGTTAGGAGCAACACCTGTTGATGTTGAGACCGGTAGTGCTTATGTTGATGAAGGTGCAACTGCCATTGATAACGTGGATGGTGATCTCAGTGAAAGCATCATAACAACCAATGCTGTGAATACCGAAGTGCCAGGTAGTTATAGTGTTACTTATAATGTGAGTGATAAAGCGGGTAATGATGCAAATCCAGTTGTTAGAACTGTGAATGTATTTGATACGCGTCCACCCGTTATTACACTTCCTCCACAAATAATTATTAATGCAAAAGGTCTTTTAACTCATATTGATAAGAACCCTGTTGCTACTGCAATTGATCATGAAGATGGAACTATACTGGTTACGCCTAATCGTAAAGGTCCATTTGCTCCGGGTCGAAATGAAGTGATCTGGTCTGCAACAGACTCGTCAGGTAATACGGCAACAGCAATACAGATAATTGATGTTAAACCTTTAATTGAGTTTGAATCAGACAAACTTGTTGTTCCTGGAGCTAATGTACAAATTCGAGTTTTACTAAATGGTGATGCACCTGTTTACCCTGTTGAAATTGGTTATTCGATTCATGAAAATAATGCTGCTGTAATAAATAGCAATATATCAATTGCATCCGGTACAGAGGGTATTATTAATTATCAGGTACCTGTTGATATTCAATCAGGTAGTATTCTTTTCAACTTAAAGACATTAGTTAATGGGGTAAAAGGCTCTAAAAGCTCTCAAATGTTAAATGTTGTTAATCAGAATGTTGCTCCATTATCTGAAATAAAAATTTCTCAGGGTGGTGTGTTAACAAGGTTTATAACCGCTAATGGTGGCCCAGTTAATATAAGTGTTAATGTTTCCGATATTAATAAAAATGATAGTCACAGTTATGACTGGAGTGATACGGATAATATTTTACTGGCTCCTAACACTGATGTGCCGAATTTTGTACTCGATCCAACAAACATAGAAGCAGGTTTTTACCGAGTTGTTATTAATGTAATGGATGATGGTTTACCTAATCTTGGAACACAAAACGAACTCATATTAAGTGTGCTTGAAACAATGCCTTTACTTTCAGATGTGAGTGACAGTGATGGTGATGGTAATAGTGATTTATCAGAAGGACTGGGTGACAGGGATGGTGATGGTATTGCAGATTATCTGGATGCTATAAATAATCCTGCTGTCATGCAGGGTAAGCAGGGTATAACGAATAAGTGGTTATTGAATGCTCAACCTGGTTTAGGGATACGATTGGGTAAAACTTCACTCTATGCGAAAAAACATACTGCGGCAGTAACAAAGCAGCAAATAAATGATTTTAGTGGAAAACTTGAGACGCTTGCGCCTGCAGAGACAAATGATACATTAACTAATATAGGTGGTTATTTCGACTTTATAATACATGGCCTGTCTCATCCGGGGCAATCAGCTCTTTTAGTTATACCTCAGTATGCTGCAATTCCTGTACGCCCTGTATATAGAAAGTATGCGACAGTTAGCGGTTGGACAGATTTTATTGAAGACGATAGAAATAAACTTGCATCAGCAAAGGGGGCAGTGGGTATTTGTCCACCACCAGGTGATCCTGCTTATACTCCCGGGTTAACTGCAAATAATCATTGTGTGCAGCTTATGATTGAAGATGGTGGTCCAAATGATACGGATGGCCGTAAAAATGGTGTGATAGAGGATCCAGGTGGGGTTGCTACTATAAAAGCGGTACCGGAAATAGAGGAGGTTGTTCCTGATGACATTACGGATGGTAATGGTAATAATGTTAACGCTAGTAATGGTGGCGCTGGTAGTTTTGATTTATTGATGTTTGCTCTGTTGTTTAGTCTGTATTGCAATAGGAAATTTAATTCAAAAAATACGTTAAGGGCAGGTGATTGATAAAAAATATTATTCGTTATTTAATGGTCTGGTTTTAATGGAATAACTTTTATCGGGAAGGTGTTATATTTTCCATGAAACCAGGATTGACGTTCCTTTTCCTGGTTTAGATTCAATTTTAAATGTTCCATTTATTGACTCAGCGCGTTCACGCATACTATTTAAACCAAATCCGCATATTGATGGTTGATCGCTTTTGTTTAACTTCTTAGTTAATGAGCTTATATTAAAACCACGCCCATTATCGCTTATATTTAAATTTAAGTTTGAATTAGATCTGTTTAGCTCAAGTTGTATGGTTGTAGCATCGCCGTGTTTAGCAATGTTATTCATGGATTCCTGAACGATACGATATATGACAGTTTTTTTATCGTCTGAAATATCATGTTCATCTATATTTAATGATAGATCTATTTTTATTTTTGAATAAGTATTTTCAAATTCTCTACAAAACCATTTTAATGTTGCTATAGCGCCAAGATCATCAAGTGTTGCAGGTCTTAAATTCATCGATATGTGGCGGGTTTCATCTATCAGGTTTTTTATTGTATCCACGATGTTATTAAACTGATTATTATCATCTTTATTAAAAATATTTTTATTGTTTAAAAGTAGTCCTTCTATTTTAAATTTAGTTGCTGCAAGGCTTTGACCAATCGAATCATGTAGTTCACAAGCAATTCTCTTTCTCTCGTTTTCCTGTGTGGTAAATATTACCTGTAAAAGTTCTCGATGATAATCATGAGATTCTTTAAGTTTTATATTTGTTTCCTCTTTATTTTGAAGTTCATGTTCAAGTTGAAGGTTTAGTTGTTTAAGTTCTTTTGTTCGCTGGATTACTTTTTTTTCAAGATCCTGAGCCTGAAATTTTAAGGATTTTTCTATATGTTGAAGTTTGGTAATATCATCAATTATTAATACAGCAAAACATTGGTCTTTATTAATATTATAATTTTCTATTTTTCTTAGAGTGTAATTATAAGTTCTACCCGCGTGTGTTTTCTTTGTTTTCTTTATAAAAGTATCTTTATTTTTGATTTGCTGCCAGATATAAGCCCAGTCGGGATCATCATTGTCCTGATGTGTCTCATTATTGAAATTTCCAAGGAAGTCAGTGATATCTTTTGACATGTTATCGTTGAAAATTTTAAGAAAATCACTGATATATAGTCCATTTACCTCATTTACTTTTCCTATACCCCATGTCTCTATCGTTTTGTTAGCGCGAGTTATTCTTGCATTTTCATCAATGGCAATAACAAGCTGAGGTAATGAGTCGACTACCAGTTCCCACTGGATCTTTGCACGGTTAATGTTTTCAAGCTGGAGCTGATCGTCATTTAGTTTTGTCATAAAATGCAAGTCTATGTCAGATAATTAGTTACTGACGTGTAGTTTATTCAGTATTTTCCTTAACTTTAAGTGTATATCATTTTTAATTAAAGTCACCTGATATTAAACGCTCGCCCGGTGACGTTGTGTTAGGAGAAAATCATACAATGTATAGAAGTTTTTCAGGATTTAAGCGAAGTGTAGATAAGTGCTTTTTAAACTAATTTATCATTAATAGAATATTAACGATAAATTAGTTTTGATTGACTAAAAGCCATACGTTTAGTTGAAACGAAATAGCTTGTTTAACGAAGCTGCGGTGTTAACTCTTTCTCAATAAGCAGAGTACTGATGTGAACACCGATTTTATCGGAAAAACGCTCCAGAAAATCGGGTTCTTCAGTAAACTTAACTATAGTTTCTTCACCTATAACTTCACGCGCTACGTAACTGGAATTGCCCAGTTCATCTACCAGTCCAATCTCAACACTTTGATCACCAGTCCAGATTAGTCCCTCAAACATACCATCTACTTCTTTCAGGCGATCGCCACGACCCTGTTTAACTGCATTTATAAATTGATCGTGCACACTCTTAAGTAAACCTCTCATATGGGCGATGACGACCGGGTCTTCAGGTCCAAATGGATCGAGTAATGCCTTGTTTTTACCAGCTGTCAGGGTTCTGCGTTCAACACCAATTTTTTTCATAGCATCGACAAAGCCAAAGTTATCCATGCGAACACCAATTGAACCGACTATGCTGGCCTGATCGGCGTATATTTTTTCTGCTGCAGACGCTACGTAATAACCACCGGAAGCACAAATATCACTAATAACCGCATACATCGGAATATCAGGATATTTTTCACGAAGTCTTAGAATTTCATCATAGATGTAACCGGATTGAACCGGGCTACCACCCGGGCTATTAATGCGTAATACTACACCAGCAGTAGCCGGGTCTTTAAATGCCTTACGTAAGCCGGTTACCACGTTGTCAGCACTGGCTTCTGCGCTCGGAGCTATAACGCCTTTAAGATCGACTAAAGCCGTGTGTTTCTCATTCTTACTGGCGGCTTCCTGAAAATCAGGGTTAAGCATGACCAGTAATGTAATTAGATAGGCAAAGGTCAGTAATTTAAAAAAGATTCCCCAGCGGCGGGTTCTTTTCTGTTCTTTTAGTCCTTCTGTAGCAATAGATGTCAGTACATCTTTTTCCCAGTTGTTGCCTTCGCTCATTTTAATCCCAGATTTTGATATTTTAAAGAAGGTAAAGTGTATGCATTGTTATGCGACATGTGAAGCATCTTGTGATAATTTTTTATATGTATTCTGGTTATTTGATGATTTGAGGCGAGTAGTTTAGTTTTTATCCAGATAAGATTCTATTTGTTGCTGAAAAAGGCAGGGATCGATGGGTTTCTCTATTATGCCATCACAACCTGCTGTTTCTATTTCATTTTTATCCTCTTCCATAATTCTGGCTGTCAATGCAACTATAATAACGGGTGTAGCCAGATTTTTAATTATTCTTGTTGCTTCTATACCATCCATACCCGGCATCTGTATGTCCATAAGAATAAGTGAAATGTTGTTTTTTTTAACAATACTTATTGCCTGTTTTGCATTTGTTGCTTCCAGTATTTTGAATCCTGCACGCTCAAGTAAAAATCGTATCAGGTAAATATTGTCAGGATTATCATCGACTATAAGTATAGAAAAGAGATTGGTTTGTAATTTATTCATGGTTATCAGATTCTGGTAAGTTAAAAATAAAGCGACTACCTTTTCCCTGCACGCTAATAACTTCAATGTCACCTGATAACATGTCTAGAAACTGCTTGCATATAGCCAGACCCAGCCCTGACCCATCGTGTTGTTTGTCACCTTTTGAATCTTCCTGATAAAAAGGTGTAAAGATAATATCGATATTGCTAACTTTAATACCTGAGCCTGTATCTTTTACCTCGAACCAGACCTTATTATTTTCTAGCCAACTTTTAACAGAGATGCTACCCGATTGAGTAAATTTAATGGCATTATCAATAAGGATAATCAGAATTTGTCGAATTTTCATCTGGTCACTTGAAAGTAGACCGCAGTTATTGCATTCAACTTGCAAGCGAAGGGATTTTTTTTCACATAAAGGTTTTAACATGTCTGTGACTTCAGTTACTAATTCAGCAACATTAAATTCTTTGATATTCAGGTCTGCTTTTCCAGCTTCAATTTTTGATAAATCAAGTAACTCGTTTATAAGTGATAACAGGTGCTTTGCACTGGAATGAGCCTTGTTAAGTTGTAAAACCTGTTCTTTGTTAACCTCTCCCGCCATACCTTCTTTTACGGTTGATGTGAAACCTATAATTGAATTTAATGGTGTTCTTAATTCATGGCTCATATTAGCTATGAATGTGGATTTTGCCCGTGTTGCACTTTCTGCCTGTTTTGTTGTTTCTTTTAAAAAGTTCTGTTGCGCTGATATCTGGTCCATCATTTTATTAAAAAATCGTGCTAACTGACCAAATTCATCCTGTCTGGCATCATCAAGCCTGAGATCCATCTGTCCTTCAGATATTTTTTTTGTGGCTTCTAGTAATGCCTGAAAAGGGTTAGCTAAAATCTTCTGAATGATCCAGTTTAACAATAGGCCAAATACAAGGCATATTGCGACAGTGGTTAATAATAATCTTTTTTGTTCAAGGCTTTGTAAACGTTCGAAAGGTAAGTGGTATAGTGTTAAGTTGGCAACTTTGGGTTTTTGGTTTTCATGATAATAAAGTTTTCTAATTATTTTATTATCTGAATTTGTTTCCCCGCTTCGATACGAAATTGAATGATTGAAATTGATGGTCATACCGGTGAAGCCTAATGATTTAGCCTGAATCATCAGGTTGTCCCAGTTTAAGTTTTCCTTCGCGGAAACTGATTGAAATAGATCATGTGATGCCGTTAGTGCAATCGTATCTGCATAGTGGTCAAACTTTAAACGTATTTCAGTATCGCTATTCCAAACTAAAACCACAGCAATACTGGCACCGATAATAGCTATTCCCCATAAAACAATAGAGGTTATTTTAACTGATAATGAACCATACCAGCCGGTGGTCCAGTCAGATGTAAGGCTTTTATCTAACATTTTTTGCTTCTGCTTAACATACTACGTGGCACTCTTAAAACCTAACCACTGTAAAAGTAGCATCATTGGGCAGACGCCGGTAACTCCTGACATGGTAAGCATTATTCCCACAAACCAGGGGAAAAACCACAGTGACTGGGGGAAAATAAGTAAAGGAATGGCAACAAATATCGAAACAGTTAATCTGAACATGCGTTGTGCTTCGAAGGGGATAACTTTTCTGTTCTCAGGTGTTATTGAAAGTGTATCCTGTATCATTAAAGGATTTTTGTTGCTCAGAAATTTAATTTTAGAGAGTAGAAGAGGGAGTCTTAAATTTGTAATGCCTTCAAATACGGCTATACCAACCATAACGTATATTGCGTTATACATTTCGAAAGTCAGAAATACCAGACATAAAAAGCCAAATATGAATCTCCAGGTTCTTTCTGTCATTTGAAGCCTCCTGATGAAAGCGGTTTAAAATCTCCTTATGTTGTAACTTCCTGATTATATTGAGTATTGTTTAATATGAAACACTCTGTTTGAGGGCTGTATTAATAAGTATAGACCACATAATAAGCTTTGAATATGCTTTTGGATTAACGATTTTAAGTATCAGTTTATAGTGAATTAGTGCTATTAAAAATTATTTCTGTTCAATTGGAATGGTGAGTGTGAAAGTTGCTCCTTTGTTCATTCCGTCGCTATCAACTGTGAGTGTGCCGCCTAACTCCTTTGCAGAAATAGCGCTGTGATGCAGTCCATATCCATGTCCTTCTACTCTCTTTTTAAAGCCAAATTCAAATACATGTTCAATATCTTTTTCATCAATCCCTATGCCATTGTCTTCAACAAAGAAAATGATATTGTTATTGTGTTTTTTGATTCCTAGAATAATATTCTTATCTGATTTTCCACCATTCATGACGGCATGTTTTGCATTGCTAATAAGGTTTACCAGTATTTGAATTAACTTGTGTTTATCTATTGATATTTCATAATCAGTATCATAGTACTTACTCAGGTTTATGCCGCTATTATTTATACTTGAAAGGTTTATATCAATTGCATCATTGGCAATGTCACCTGTTTTTATTTTTTCTATCACGCCAATATTTCCAGCGTAAGACTGTTGCATTGAAATTATGTTTTTTATGTGATCTACATTATTAGTCAGACTGTTAATTTCCTGTATTTGATCTTCCTGCTCTCTGGTTATTTTTTCAGAAAGTTGCTCAAGAAAGGGAATGACTAATTTTCCTGCTTCATCATTCTTTAAGAAATCGTCTATATTTCCTTTGTTTTTATGTAATATATCTATGACTTTATTTAAATTTCTAGCTCTTGAGTTTAATGCTCTATTTTTTATTATTGATGATGATACGTTTACACTATTTAATACATTACCTACATTGTGTAATACGCCGCTGGCGACTTCAGACATGCCGGCGCTGTGTGCAAGCCCTAGCATTTTCTGATTGGTTTTTGTTAGCTCATCCGTCCTTTCCTTTACTTTATTTTCAAGGTTTTCATTGGCATCTTGAAGTGCTTTTTTAATTCTTTCTCTTTCGGTGATGTCTCGTATTATCATTTGAACATAGTTGTTTTCATTCAGCTCAATGCCTTGCAATTCTATATCTGATGGGAATGTATCGTTATTAGCTTTTTTAAATACCCATTCATAACGTTTTTTATTGTTTACAAGTGCGTGATTAATAGCGTTGAATATGCCGTCACTTTTTATAGCAGATTTTTCTTCTGAAAATTGAGAAAAATAGTCCAGGCCGATACGATTTAATTCCGTCAGTGAGTCAACGCCAAAAAGTCGAAGTGCGTTATTGTTGCAGTCAATTATTGATTTTTTATCAAGTACAAGTATGCCATCCATGCTGCCTTCTATTAGTGCTTTGTACTTTATTCCTTCATTTTTTATTTCTTCTGCCTGTATGGATAATCGTTTAATAAGGAAGGTAGATGTCAAATATATGATTGAAAAAATAGAAATAATTAATAGTGCGATGGCTTTCTGTGTTTTTTCCTGTGAAGAAAATAGTTTATTTATAATTAGCTTGTTGTTTTTTTCGTGTATTGCGAGTATTTCGTCTAATACGCTGAATACTTTTACCTGAATAGAAATTTCCTCGTGTAATACTTCTATGGCTTTAATGTAATTACCGGAAAGTCGTAAATCGTTTAATTCATATTGTAATTTTACTGCATGTTTTGATAATTCCCGTTGCTTTTGTAATAGCAGGCTTTCAGTCTTTCCCGGGTTCTGGCTTTTAAATTTTTCCCGAGCGATCAGGAATAGCGTTCCCTGTTCCTTGAATTTCATCCATTCTTCATCAATAAGAAAAGGGTCGTCAACTAAGAGTGACATGGCTAAATGAAGATTGCGCTCACGTGCGGCTATACGCATTTCATATATGAGATTGCTTTTAGTTGCGGTTTCATTGACCAGGTTTTCTACCTGATGATTTACATTTTGTAAGGCGTACCAGGTAATAATACCAATAGTGGCAACCAGCATGCACGACACCAGAATGCCAGCCATGAGAATGATTCTTATGTTTGTAGCAATAGGTTGTTGCTGGTTGTCTCTGAATAGCATATTTAGAGGAGCCCTTTAAATCATTGAGCTGTGAAATATGAGTGTTTTAAGTATAGATCATGTTTTTCAGTTTATTTTGCTCTCTAAAATGCGTGGAATCAGGCTTTATGGCTTAAATATTGAGGCTTTCTACAGGTTGTTCAGGAAATTTTGTAGCTGATTTATATGATCAATACAGCCAATTGGCTGGTGTTTCATTAGGCGCTCTGTCGGGTGTACTCCATAACTCACTCCCAGGCGATCCATATTGGCATTTTTTGCCATTTCCATATCATATTCGGTGTCACCGATCATTAGAGCATCTTCGACATCAAGGCCTAATTGTTGAAGAATTTCTTCCAGCATTAAAGGATGCGGTTTAGAAAATGTTTCAGAGGCACATCGCGTTGTATGAAAGCGAGGTCTCAGTCCGGTAATTTCCAGAACCTGATCAAGGCCCTGGCGGCCTTTGCCTGTGGCAACTGCAAGCCAGTAACCCTGCATTTCAAGGTTTTCTAAAATGGCTTCAGCACCGTCAAATAAAACAGATGAGGTTTTATTTACTTCCATATACTGGTAACGATAAGCATCTGACATTTCACTGATCTGTTTTTCGTTTGATGTCGGATGTAGTTGCTGAATGGCTTCACGTAAACCTAAACCAATCACATCTTTAAGTTCATGGTCACTGCGCTTTTCTTCGCCGAGTACCTGTTCACTTGAAATTCGCAGGCAGTCAACGATACGTGCAACGGAATCCATAATGGTGCCGTCCCAGTCGAAAATTAATAGTTTGTATGGAAGTGGTGTATTCATTGGTAATGTCTTCTGTAGTCGCGATTGTTAGATCGCAATTATTCGTGTTCGTTTAATAATTTTTCCCACTCACTATCGAGTGGCGCGCAAATATTATAGTTTTGTGATCCTAAAGAAAAGCCCAGCTTGTATGCGTGCAGATACATACGTTTAAAACCGTGTTTTTTAAGAGATGCATTGAAATCCAGGTTTCCATATTTACTATCACCAACAATCGGGAATCCCACTGCCTGAGCATGTACACGAATCTGGTGTGTACGTCCGGTAAATATTTTTACTTCCATCAAACTCAACTGGTCTTTATATTCCAGTGGCGTAAACAAACTGCGTGCTTCTTTTCCCTGTGGGTTTACTTCTACAAATCGTTCACCACTACGGGAACCGCTTTTAAGTAATGGCAGATCGATGATTTTTTCGGCACCTTGCCAACGCCCAATAACAATTGCCCGGTAAATTTTTTCCATGTGCTCGGCTTTGTCACGAAAGTGCTGGTGAAGCTGGTTTAAGGTTTTCAGTGTTTTTGCAATGATCAGGCAACCTGATGTTTCCCTGTCTAAGCGGTGCACCAGTTCAAGCATCGGATCATCGGGGCGAGCCTGACGTAACATTTCAATGACACCAAATTTGAGGTTACTGCCACTGTGAACGGCAATACCAGCAGGTTTGTTTAAAACGAGTAGTTGATCATCTTCAAATATGACTGACTGGCTAACTCGGTTAACCAGGTGCTGAGGGGCTTTGCTATCGTCTGCCACTTCCATGCGAACCGGCGGGATGCGTACAATATCCCCGGCTTTTAATCGATAATCGGCTTTTTTTCGACCTTTATTGACTCGAACCTGACCGCTACGCAAGAGTTTGTATACCCGACTTTTAGGTACGCCCTTGAGCTGACTTAACAGGTAGTTGTCGAGTCGTTGTTTTTCATTGCGGGGGCCTATTTCCAGTAACTGGACGCCGTGATGGGGTAAATCTGACATTTGGCGAATGATATCAGATTAAGGTTTACGGGGGAGATGAATTATGTGTGAAGAGCTTAAGTTGTGGACAAATCTACTTCTGGTGTTACTCATCTTTAGCTGTTTTGTTATCTTAAATATTGTTATATCCGACTATTTACAGCTTATTTTACCCAAACTTAGCTAATTAACTGCCATAAGGCTGTTTTATGGCTTGACCTGCTTGCCACAATTTGTAAGACTCTATGAGTTCCAGAAATAGTATATTTGGTTCTGACATTTAAAATCAATGACTTACATATGATTTTAAAGGGAGCAGGCTTGATATTTCAGGAATTAGCATCATATGTAACAGATGCAGTATTAAAGAATACGGGTTTATGCGTAGTTATAAACCCACACCGGTTAGGTAGAGCCTTATTAAATCTATCACCAACTAATTAGTAATTAATGAATTTCACTTTGATCTACAACTTGAAACAAAAACTGAACTGCAACCCAGAAGCGCAGGTAATATCCTTTACGCTTATGGAAGAGTGGCTCGCGGCTGTTTATATGTTTTGTATGAGCGGTACTAATACTGTTCACAATCAACAGCCCGCCTATGCAGTGTCTCCAGTAATTTCAGGTTTACCCCCATCAGAGTGTCAAACTAACTCAGGTTTACATTCCAATGAAACGAATTTTAATCAACGCTCTCCAGAAAGAGGAGACGCGCGTTGCGATGGTCGATGGCCAGCAACTTTACGATCTGGATATCGAAGTATCCTCACACGAGCAAAAGAAAGCCAGCATATACAAGGGTACAATTACCCGGGTTGAGCCAAGTCTGGAAGCGGCTTTCGTTAACTATGGTGCTGATCGCCATGGTTTCCTGCCTTTTAAAGAAATCTCTCGCACCTACTTTACCGATGAAGCGCGTAATGCATCTGGTCGCCCTGATATTCGCACAGCGATTAAGGAAGGTCAGCAGGTTATTGTGCAGGTTGATAAAGAAGAGCGTGGTAATAAAGGCGCTGCACTGACAACATTTATATCTCTGGCAGGTCGTTATCTGGTATTAATGCCAAATAACCCGCGTGCCGGTGGTGTTTCTCGTCGTATTGAAGGTGATGATCGTAAAGAAATTCGCGATGCGATGAGTGGTCTGGAAATCCCTAAAGGTATGGGGCTTATTGTGCGCACCGCAGGCGTAGGTCGTGCGACAGAAGAATTACAATGGGATATGGATTATCAGGCGCAGGTCTGGGGTGCTATAGAAAAAGCAGCCGATGCCCGTCAGGCTCCATTCCTTATATACCAGGAAAGTAATGTTATTATTCGCGCACTGCGTGACTATTTCCGTGATGATATCGGTGAAATCCTGATAGACAGCCCGGAAGTTTATAAAACAGCTGAAGATTTTGTAAAGCAGGTTATGCCTAATAGCCAGCGTAAATTGAAGTTATATCAAGATGATATTCCGATGTTTAATCGATATCAGATTGAAGGCCAGATAGAGTCTGCGTTCCAGCGTGAAGTGACATTGCCTTCAGGTGGTTCAATCGTTGTTGACCTTACTGAAGCACTGATATCAATCGATATTAACTCAGCCCGTGCTACAAAAGGCGGTGATATTGAGGAAACAGCTACTAATACCAACCTTGAAGCGGCCGATGAAATTGCTCGTCAGTTACGTTTACGTGATCTGGGTGGTCTGGTGGTTATCGATTTTATCGATATGATGGCAAATAAGAATCAACGTGCGGTAGAAAACCGTTTACGTGATGCATTGAAGATGGATCGTGCACGTGTGCAGATTGGTCGAATTTCACGTTTTGGTTTACTCGAAATGTCGCGTCAGAGATTGCGTCCGTCACTAGGGGAGGCAACACAGAAAGTATGTCCTCAGTGTAACGGTTATGGCACGATTCGTAATATTGAATCACTGTCTCTATCTTTGTTACGAATTGCAGAAGAAGAATCACTTAAAGAGCATACCGGTCGTGTGATTATTAAGGTGCCGGTTGAAGTGGCAACTTATATCTTTAATGAAAAACGTAAAGATTTAATTGAAATTGAAAACCGTACGGGTGTAGAGATTTCATTTATTGCTGATAAAGTCATGTTGCTTCCACATTATGAAGTAAGTCGTTTACGTAAATCTGAAGTGGGTAGTGTAGAAGGTAAAACTTCATACCAGCTTGCAAGTGAAACTGAAGAAGTTTATGTGCCCGGTCGTGATTCTGCAAATTCAGTTGAAGCTGAAAAGCCAGCGGTTCAATCGATTACGCCTGCACAACCTGCTCCGGTAGTTGAGAAAAAAGAAGAGAAACCGCCTGGTTTACTTGCACGTCTTATTAAGTCTTTATTTGGTGGCGCAGAGTCAGAAGAAAAACCTAAAAAGCCAAAACAGGGTAATCAGCAGGGTAATCGTAATCGTAATCGTAACGATCGTAATCGAAATAGTCGTGGACGTCGTGATGGTAATCGTAACGATAATAAGGGGCGCGGTCAGAAGCAGGGAAATAAGCAGCAGAATAAACAGCAGCAGTCTCGTCAACAAAATAAACCTTCTGCAGACAAGCGTGATGAGCAGCAAAATGCGAACAGGCAGAACAAAAATCAGCAAAATAGAAATCAGCAAAATAGAAATAAAAATCAGCGCGATGATAAACAGCAGTCAGCTAGACCTGATTCTTCTAAAGTAGATAAAGATTCAACTGATCAAACTGTTAATCAGGCAGCTTCACAGCAAAATGAAATGCCTAATAGTGGTCAGCAGGATACTCAAAAAGACGGTTCAAAACGTGGAAATCGTCGTGGTAGAGGTCGCCGTCGTGGCGGGAATCGTAATGATAATCGTCAGCAGGGTGATCAACAGAATAGTCAGCAGGGTGATCAGCAGGTTTCACAGCAAAAGACTCAGCAGACAACAGATCAGGCTCCATCAGTAAATAAGCCGGTAGAAAAACAGGCTGATGGTAACCGTGCGCAGCAGACGGGTGATAAAAAACCGCAGCAAAATCCATCTGCAAATAAATCAGAAAATAATTCACCCGCTCCACAGAGTACACAAAATGTGAAGCAGGATGTTAAAACTCAGGAATCAAAACCGAAACCGCAAAATGTTAAAGCTGAAGCAGCACCTGCACCAGCACCAGCATCAACACCAAAGCAGTCAAAGTCAGCTGAGTCTAAACCGGTTGAATCTAAACCTGCTCAGGCACCTGTTAATAATGAGGTTAAGTCAGCTCCACCTAAAACGGTAGAAAGTGCAAAACCTCAGTCTAAACCTGTGCATCAGAAGCAATCTAAACCACAGGCAGATGCATCTAAGTCTGCTGCTAAACCCTGGGAATTTCAGGGGCAGAAGCCTGCAGAAAAATCGCAGGCTAAACCTGAACAGAAAAAGCCAGCACAGCCAGCTAAATCAGCTGCACCTGCACCGGCTAATAATAAGAGTTCTAAACCGGCTGAAAAATCAGAGCGTAAGCCCTGGGAATTTTAGGTTACCTGAAAACATTCCTGCGCAGCTGCGTGGGAATGTGTGCCTGATTTAATTATTTAAATATCGTGCTTTTCGCGGATGTCGTTTAGTAAACCTAATGAAGCGTCTTCAATTAAATCCAGGACATGCTCAAAACCCTGATCACCACCATAGTATGGGTCAGGAACTTCATTTTCTGAAAAATTCTCTGCAAATTTTAGAAACATAAATAGATTGTCAGGGTTGCCATTAGCAACATCCTGAAGATCGGCATGGTTACTGTTATCCATGGCAATTACATAATCAAAGCTTTTAAAATCTTTATTTTCAACCTTACGGCCACGTAAATCGCTTAAATCTATGCCGCGTTTAGAGGCTGATGCCTGTGCACGAGTATCGGGTGGAGATCCTATATGATAGGCGTGTGTACCGGCTGAATCCGTTTTAATCTGTTCCGTTAGGCCAGCTTTTTCAACAATATGACGAAAATAACCTTCAGCACTGGGTGATCGGCAAATATTGCCCATGCAAACAAATAACACATTAACCATTCTTATAACTCCAATTTTTGTTGCAAAGCATTGTATAATAATCGCGAAAATTTACCGACTATTATTAACTTAAGTTAAATGGGCAATATGTTAAAAATCTACAATACCTATACGAATCAAAAAGAACAATTCAAACCTATCGAGCCAAATAAGGTTCGTATGTATGTCTGTGGTATGACGGTTTATGATCTGTGTCATTTAGGGCATGCCAGAGTGCTGGTGGTGTTTGATATGGTGACTCGTTATCTTAAATCACAGGGGTACGATGTGACCTATGTGCGTAATGTAACGGATATTGACGATAAGATTATTGCCCGAGCGAATGAAAATGGTGAAGATTTTAATGATCTAACCAGCCGATTTATTACAGCGATGCATGAAGATGCGCATGCGCTGGGTGTGCTGCCTCCGGATGAAGAGCCGCGTGCAACTTCATCTATGGATGATATTATTTCGATGATTGAAACCCTGATTGAAAAAGGTTTTGCTTATGCCGCGAGTAACGGTGATGTGTATTACGATGTCAGTGAGTTCAAAGATTACGGGAAGCTTTCCGGAAAAATTATTGAAGACTTACGTGCAGGTGAGCGTGTAGCGATCGATGAAAATAAAAATGATCCAGTTGATTTTGTATTATGGAAAGCGGCAAAACCTGATGAACCTTTCTGGGAGTCACCCTGGGGTAAAGGACGTCCGGGCTGGCATATAGAGTGTTCTGCTATGTCAACCTGTTGCCTGGGTAATACATTTGATATTCATGGTGGTGGGCAGGATTTGCAGTTTCCTCATCATGAAAATGAAATTGCACAAAGTGAAGCGGCAACAGGTGAAAAATTTGTAAATTTATGGATGCATAATGGTTTTGTGCGCATCGATGATGAAAAGATGTCCAAGTCACTGGGTAATTTCTTTACCATTCGTGAAATTTTAGAGCGTTATCGTGCAGAAGATGTTCGTTACTTTATTTTAGCTAGCCATTATCGTAGCCCGTTAAACTACGCAGATACATTATTAGACAGTGCGGGCGCTGCATTAAGTCGTTTATATACAGCATTGCGTGATACTGAAATTACAGAAATGAATGATGATTCGAAAGAATATGTTCAGCGTTTTGAAAGTGCCATGAATGAAGATTTTAATACGGCTGAGGCAATGTCTGTATTATTTGATCTTGCAAATCAGATTAACAAGCTGAAAACAACAGATGTTAATAAAGCCTCGGCACTTGCTGCTACATTAAAACACCTGGGTGATGTTTTAGGCTTGTTACAGGATGATCCTGAAAGTTACTTAAAAAGTGGTGGTAGTTCAGGTGGTCTGGATGATTCGGCGATAGACGATTTAATAACACAGCGTACACAGGCTAAAATCGATAAAAACTGGGGTGAAGCTGATCGTATTCGTGATGCGTTAAAAGAACAGGGTATTGAGCTGGAAGATAAGGGGGCAGAAACTAGCTGGCGCAGGGCGTGATTTAAGTTGTAAGTCTAAAATGAAATATTTACATATTTATAGCTTTATTTCTCTGTTGTTTGTTTCGACCGCTGTGGCTTCGGCTATACGTACAATTACTGTAGATGGCCTGCAGCGTGAATTTCATATTTATCAACCGCAAAATATCAATACACCTGTTCCCCTGTTAATGGTTTTTCATGGGGGTGGCGGTAACGCGGAAAAAATGCGTGATGTTAGTCAATTTGATGTTATTGCAGGGCGTGAAAAATTTATCGTTGTTTATGCACAATCTCATAAAGGGCACTGGAATGATGGTCGTAAATCGACATCAGATGGTGTTAATGATATTGCTTATGTAAATGCGATTATCAGTCTGCTTGTCGATAACGAAGAGGTCGATAAATCCAGTGTTTTTGCTACAGGCATATCAAACGGTGGTTTTTTTACTCAGCGTCTGGCCTGTGAGTCGAGCTCATTTAAAGCTTATGCATCTGTCGTTGCAACAATGGGCCTGTCACTTTATCAATCCTGTAAACCGTCGAATGCGATCAATATATTAATGATTAATGGTCGTGAAGATACGTTTGTGCCATGGGGTGGGGGCGAAGTTAAGAAAGGCTGGTTCAGGGGGAAAGGAGGTAAAATTGTTTCTGTTGATAAGATGATGGCGTTCTGGCGCTCACATAACCAGTGTGAGAGACAAAGACGTATGCAGCTGGAAAATAAAGATACTCAGGACAATACTCTTGTGACACAGGTGAGTTATAACTCATGTCGTGATGGTGTTACATTGCAGCAGCTAGATATAGAGGGAGGGGGGCATATATGGCCTGGTTACCCTCTTAAGTTCTTTGGTAGACGATTATTAGGCAATAGCTCTATGGATATTGACGCCTCAGAGGAAATATGGGGCTTTTTTGAAAACACGAAAGGTTTATCTAAATCTGGTGATTAGACCCGTAGGTGTTGAATATTTGCAGAAGAGATCCTCAGGTTGTTATCAGGGCTTGTAGTAAGGCCTATTACCCCGTATAATCGCGCGCCTGAGTCATGAGGCTCAGTTTTTTTAACTCCTTGTTCTACTGATGGACTGTTTATACAGCTATGCAGAGGGCATTAACCGTAGGGAGCATACAATGCGTCATTACGAAATAGTGTTTTTGGTCCACCCTGACCAAAGCGAACAGGTGCCAGCGATGATAGAACGCTATAAAGGCATTATTGAATCTAAAGGTGGCAAAATTCACCGTCTTGAAGATTGGGGCCGTCGTCAACTGGCTTATTCAATCAATAAAATCCATAAAGCTCATTACGTTCTGATGAATGTAGAGTGCGGCAATGAAGAAATGGCTGAGCTGGAATCTGGCTTCCGTTTTAACGATGCTGTTCTACGTAATATGGTTATCAAGTGCAAAGAAGCTATCACTGAGCAATCTCCTCTTATGAAAGAAGAAGAAAGCAAGAAGTCTGATAAGCGTGAAACTAAAGTTGAAACAACTGAAGAATCTGCACCTGCACCTACTGAAGAAGCTGCTCCTGAAGCAGATGCTTCTGCTGAATAATTGAGAGGATATTAAAGATGGCATATTTTCGTCGTAAAAAATTCTGTCGTTTCACTGCTGAAGGCATTACACAGTGTGACTACAAAGATCTTAATCTGCTGAAAAACTTTGTTGGTGAAACAGGTAAAATTGTACCTGCACGTATCACAGGTACTAAAGCTAAATACCAACGTCAGGTAACAACTGCAATTAAGCGTGCGCGCTACCTTGCATTGCTTCCTTACACTGACCAGCACTAAATTCAGAGGATTAAATAATGGATATCATTCTATTAGAAAAAGTTGATCGCCTGGGTAAGCTGGGTGATGTAGTAAGCGTTAAAAATGGCTTCGCACGTAATTTCCTATTACCATTTGGTAAAGCTAAAATTGCTAACGAAGCAAACGTTAAAGAGTTAGAAGAGCGTCGTGCTGAATTTGAAGCTAAAGAAGCTGAAACACTAGCAACTGCAACTGCACTTAAAGCCAAATTAGATGAAATGACTATTAGCATTACATCTAAGTCAGGTTCTGAAGGTAAGTTATTCGGTTCTGTAGGTAATGCAGATATTGCCGAAGCGATTGTTGCTGCAGGCGTAGATATCGAGAAGAAAGTGGTTCGTCTTCCTACTGGTCCAATTCGTAATGCGGGTGAGTATGAAATTGATCTACATTTACATTCTGATGTAAATGCACAGATTAAGTTGACGATTATTGGTGAAGAATAAGTTACATACTTTCATCATAAGCTTCAACAACAGCCGGGCATTGCCCGGCTGTTGTCGTTTATGGAACTAATAGTTTCTGATATTTAACGCTGTAGGGGTAGCTGTAGCTGACGAAAAATAGTGTGATGCGAAGTGTGCAGGATAAATATATTAACTAATATGTTGTAACGATATTTATATTTATTTTGGAAAATCAAGAATTGGCTGGGTAGGGTAGGCGACGGAGCACTCATCTATTGAGTGTTTTATTAATGCTTTTTTTAATGCTGCATCAGCAGCAATCCATTCATTTCTTAAATCATCAGCGACACCTGCTTCTTTGATGGATGCAGATAGAATCTTTGCTCGCTCTTCGAATAACTCTTCGGTGATTAACATATGTTGATGAGCAGACTTGGGGCTTTTTCCGCTATAACCTTTAGGTCCACCGAATAGCTGCATCATAAAATCAGTTTGCTGTTCTTCAAGTACGTGCTGTGGTTTTTCAGCAAAGTATTTTTTCAACCAGCTGTGTGCATAGATTTTGTCATAAAATATCTTATGTACCTTATTGAGTGTTTCAATGCCGCCAAGACGGTCATATAAAGTCTTATCTATTTTCATGATCTAAAAATCCGCTTCTCTCATAATGTATGGCGTGTATATTATAGTGGATAGTTTGTATTTACAGGATTTTATTATGAGTTATCGCCGTGCATTGCTTCATACATGGCCAGGTACTCTGTTTCCATAGAGCTGAACTCATCCTGCAGCTGTGCAAATGCAACATCTTTTTTAATGACCTCTTCTTCAAGTGAACTTATTGCGCTCTTTAATGCATCGGTCTCTTCATTGTCTGCAGCCGAATCATTTACTTCAGCTGCTTCTGATTCTTCAGTTGATTCTTTGAGTCTCTCATTTTCCTCTTCAAGTATTGATATGCAGCTCATCATTTCTTTTGAAGTGCGGGCAAAATCACTAATAGTGTCTTTTAGTTTGTCTGCCTGAGCAGCGTCAATTTCAAGGGATTCAATAGTATCAATAAGTTGTTTGATTTTATTTTCCTGCTGCTCGACCACTTCTTTTATCTGATCAAGGTCAATGAGGGAGTCGCTTTCCTCGGCTTTGTTGTCATCCTGTTTTTCAAATAAAGAGTCATGACGGGCTTCCATTTTATCGACTTCTTCCTGAAGGCGGTTGTTTTCCATTTCCAGAACTTCCATGCACATTTTAGAGTCACTGAGTTGTCTTTCGATAGTTTCAATTTGTTCTTTAAGTATTTTAAGTGATTCGGATTCTTCAGGGTGTTCCTGCTCAGCGCCTTCCATCGCTTTTTTCATGCTGCTTAAAGCGTTTTCCTGTTCGTAAATTATATCTTTTAATTTGTTAACTTCACCGTCGATTTTTTTACCCTGAGTTTCGATATAAAATACTTTTTCTTTGCTTTCCTGTGCAGGGTTTTCATTTGATTCCGTAGAAGATATGGTTTCTGTAGTTGAAAATTGTTCAAGCAGGTTTTTCATTCCATCGTAGATGCTATCCCAGAATTGTATTTCATGTTCAGTGTTCTCAGCGGCGGCTTTTTCCATAAGCAAAAACTGTTCACGTGCCTGTAATAAGCTGCTTTGTGTTTCATTGGGGGCGGGTGAGGTGTTTTTATCTTCGAGTTGTTCTTCAGTGTTGTCAGGTTTTTCCTCTTCAATGCTTTTCTGTTGCTCTGATTTTGTGTTGTTGCGCTCCATTGCCTGCTCAAGAAAATCGATATAGCTGCTTCCCAGATCAATGGCATCAAATTCATCCTCGGCCTGTTGAGCTGTCAGTTTTTGATCTGCATTAGTGAGTTTGGGTTTACGTAATAGAATTACTGCCAGAGTTATACTTAACCCTATAAATACAAGCAGTACTTCAGCTATGATCAATACGTATATTAGAGGGATTTGCATTTTATTTTCTATTCTTCTTCATTTGAGGTTTCTGGTGTTGCTTTGCTGTTTTTAAAATGTCTATAAATAAGAAATCCATTTAATCCAAGAAATATTATTACGACATTAAATATGCCAAAGTAAATCAATATCTTTGTTATGTCTTCTTCGGGTTCTTCATCTATAGGCAGGGCCTCAGGTTCTTCTATAATAACTTCTTCTTTTATGATGACTTCTTCAACAGGCTCCGGTTCAGTAGGCATGGTGTTTTTAAAGGAGAATATTTGTTGGCGTTGAAATGTTCGTGATTTGGCAATGATGGCTGCCCCATATATTCCATCGAGTTGAGGTTTAAAGTGAATAATAAATTCCCCCTGTTCATTGGCAGCTTCAATTGGGAATGTCTCTATGGTGTCGTCCGGGTGCTCTATTTCTAAAGCGACTTCCATGCTCTTTAATAACTCCTGATTAGCTTCAGTTTCTTCGTTCTGAATAAACCATGATTTTATAATTAATTCAGGTTGATAGCTGTCTTCGTTGAATTCGAACTGGGTGCGAAGTTTTACGTCAGTTACGATATATGCCCGGTTATCATCATCGCTGAATAAAATTTTCCATTCGCCTTCATCGGGTTTTTTTATGGTTATCATATCGAAGCTTGTTGAGACAAACCATTTTATTTTTTCAGATTTAAAGGTGGAGTTTATTTTTTCCCCAGTGGGTGGTTGAAGGTATATCTGGCTATTTTCAGATGATTTATTAGCTATAATTGTAATTTCATTAATGCTGGCATCAACAATGAATTTATTTTCATTTAAGGGGAGCATGTCAGGTTGTTTAGTTTGTTCAAATATTTTACTGAACACCTTATGTAAAACATCGTCACTTGCAGCTAATGCATAACGACCGTCTGTTGCTTCAGCTATTTCCTGTAATAATTCCTGATCGGATGCTTCGGTAAATGCAATGCTGTATATTTTTATATTGTGTTCAATTAATTTGGGTAGCAAATCTTCAAATATCTGAGTTCTTAACTGTGCAGATTTTTCAGCATTACCTACATCCATCTGTCCATCAGACATTAAGATAATAATAGGTTCTCTGTTGATCTGGTCGCTTTCTTTTAAAAACTCAATGCCTTTTTCAATTGCAGAGTGAATATTGGTGTGCATGCCTTTGTGTGAGATTTTATCTGTAGCACGTAGTGCCTGATTAAGCTGCTTGTCGTTTTCAAGTTGAGTCAGATAAGTAATTGGCCAGGCTTTGCTGCTGAAGCTGACAACACTGAGTCGATCCTGGTTACCAAGTAGTGAAATAAATAATTTAGCAGCAGGTTTACGTAGCTGTTTGGGGTCGGTTTGTTTCATGCTACCTGAGCTGTCCATGATAACGACCGTATCAAGAGGAAGTTTGTCCTCGAGTGGGGTGTTAACAGCATGAGATAAAGTGCTTGCCATGCTCAGTGTAAGACAGACGGAAGTGAGTAATTTTTTAATCGATATAATATTTGGCACAGCCAATGCCCGCATTTTTATGTTTTATTGTCACAAAGTGTCATCATCTTAATGAAAAATTAAGTAAATTCCCCTAAGTCCTTCATTTTATTGTAGTACATATACAGAAAACTGTTATTAAGTGTTGAAAATTGATGTGTGAGAGGTGCTCTAAATTGAGCCCGGGGCAACTTGAGTGTTGCCCCGTAATGCTAATTTAGATATTTAAGCAGGGTTGATTTTAGTTTTTCCAACGACTGGTCATCAAGAAGTGGATTATGGTTTTTGTCGGTAATATAGAAATTATCCAGGGCTTTTTCACCCGCTGTAGCAATTTTTGCGTGATGAATATGTATTTCACATTCTGCAAAGGCCTTGGCTATATTTGCCAGTAAGCCGTGACGGTCGCTTGCGACGATATTTAATACGGTAATATCATTACCTACAAGCTGGTCGAAACGTATTTTTGTTTCTACAGAAAAGTTTTTCTGGGTGCGGCTTGGAAGTCTATTGGACGGGTTAATTATATCGTCAGGGTTGGTTAATCGAGACATAAGTTTGTCTGTTATCTCAACCATTCTGTACTGTTCAGTCGGGCTGCTGCCATTATCTTCTAGAACCTTAAAGCTATTGATAGCGAAATTATCATCCGTGATATTGATTTTAGCGTCAGCAATATTTAGACCGAGCTGTTCTAGTGTTGATGCGATGATAGCGAATGATTTATCGTTCTCTTCGCTATAGATGAATATTTCAGCTTCACCACGTGAGGTTATGCGGCTTTTTATTTTTGGTAATGACTGCTCTGGATCAAGCAGGATCTGGCTATGCCAGCTAACTTCATAGGGTGTATGGTTAATGAAGTAGTCATCAGGGAAGGGTGTCCACAATTCATTTAACTCCTCAGATACGACGCCGAGTTTAGCTAACAGGCGTGTTGCAGACGTGCGTGTTTCCTGAGATACAAATTCCCGTCGTATTGGGTTGTCTAAACCTGCTTTTATCGCAGCAGCGGCTTTATGGTATAACTCCGCTAGCAGGTTGGCTTTCCATGAGTTCCATTGTTTCGGATTGGTTGCACGTATATCACACATAGTTAACAGGTAGAGGTTATCCAGATGCGCTAGGCTGCCCATTTCATTTGCAAAGGCAAATATGACCTCAGGGTCACTGATGTCCTTACGCTGAGCTACCATTGACATTAGCAGGTGTTTTTTGACTAACCAGCCAACAAATTTACTGTCTTCTTCCGATTGGCCATGATTAAGGCAGAACTCTTCAGCATCGACAGCCCCCAGTTCTGCGTGATTGCCTCCGCGGCCTTTTGCAATATCGTGAAACAGGCCTGCCAGATAAAGCAGTTCAGGTTTCTCAAGGTGGTGAAAAATGCCACTGGCAAGAGGTTGCTCATGGGCAAAATTAGGCACAGATAAACGCCGCATGTTTCTAACAACGAACAGCGTATGCTGGTCGACGGTATAAGCATGAAACAGATCGTACTGCATGCGCCCTACAATTTGATTAAATGCCGGTATATATGCTGCAAGAATGCCGTAACGGTTCATACGACGTAGCTCATGCGTTACACCGCGGGTCTGAGTAATGATATCTATAAATAACTGTTTTGCTGTTTGTGAAGCACGAAATTTTTCGTCAATGAGGTGTTTGTGCTCACGTATAAGGCGAATTGTCTGGGCATGTACCCCGCGTATCTCGGGGTGTAGCTCCATTATGAGAAAAATCTCTAATAATGAGCTGGGGTGGTCGATGAAAATATCTTCGTTGCGGGCTGCAATGTAGTCATTTATAACGTGGAAACGAAGATTTATAACAACCGGTTCTTCCTGTTCGTCTGTATATAGAATCTCCTGACGAAACAGTTGTAGTAATAGTTCATTTAGTCGTTCAAGTTCAAGTACGGTGCGATAGTACTTTTGCATAAACTGTTCAATGGCAAGGTTGTTATCACCATCTTCGTATCCAAAGTCGCTAGCCAGTTGTCTTTGAAGGTCAAATAACATGCGGTCTTCATGTTTACCTGTAAGGTAATGCAGATGTATACGTATTTTCCATAAATAGGTCTGACATTCATTTAGCGTAGATAATTCGGTCTGTGAAAGGAAGCTGTGATCTGCCAGTTCATGTGATATTCGTGTACCAAAATGACGTTTGGCAACCCAGCCAATCATTTGCAGGTCGCGCAGCCCACCGGGATTTTCTTTTATATTTGGTTCAAGATTGTAAGCTGTGTCGCCAAATTTGCGGTGGCGTTGGGTTTGCTCATCCAGTTTGGCTTTGAAAAAATCCTTGCTGTTCCAGATCTTGTCAGGTCCAGTGGCATCCACCATGTCATTAAAGAGTGATTCATCACCCGTTAGCAGGCGTGACTCCATCAGGTTGGTGACTACCGTTATGTCTTTTGTTGCTTCGTCGATACATTCTGTGAGGGTGCGTACACTGTGTCCGATATCGAGCTTACTGTCCCATAACAGCATTAAAAACTGTTCAAGTTTTTCTTTGGTTTCCGGGCTTTCTTTTTCTTTTAATAATAACATCAGATCAATATCTGATGCCGGGTGTAGCTCACCTCGGCCATAACCGCCTACAGCTATCAATGCAACGCTCTGGTTGCAATCAGAAAAATGAACATTAAATGCCTGAATTAAAATCTGATCAATAAAACTGGCGCGGGTATGGACGATTTCAAGCGTGCTTGCTCCAGCTTCAAATGCCTGTTTGATCGCTTCCTGACCAGACTGAATGGTTTCTTTCAGTAAACTGAGTAGTTGGTCTGGCTTTGACTCCAGCTGATTGTTAAAGCTTTTTACATTAAAAATTTCAATGGAACGAAGTGTTATATTTGTCATGTAATCTCTATCGTATTTCTGTAACGCTTGTGTATGGACGTCAGGTGGTCGGGCGGGTCAAGCCGTCTTTAAGGCTCAGTGCGTTTAAACTGGCTCCATTTCGAAGTATTAAATTGTTTCGTTTTCACGCAGTGTTAGAACGTCGTATCCGGTAGGTGTGACTAGAATAGTGTGCTCCCATTGTGCTGAAAGGCTATGATCTTTAGTCACTACGGTCCAGTTGTCTTTAAGTACCTTAACCTGACGTTTACCAATATTGATCATAGGTTCTATGGTGAAGATCATTCCTTCCTGTAATGTCACACCCGTGCCGGCCGTGCCGTAATGCATAACCTGTGGGTCTTCGTGAAACCCTCTGCCAATACCATGGCCGCAATATTCACGTACTACAGAAAAACCTTTTGATTCGGCATGCTTCTGAATAACTTCTCCTATATCGCCAAGGCGGGCACCTGGTCTAACCAGTTTAATGCCTTTAATCAGACACTCATGGGAAACGTCAGACACACGAGTACCCTTGATAGTTGGTTCCCCTACATGGAACATTTTACTGGTGTCTCCGTGGTAATCATCTTTAATTACAGTGATATCGATATTGATGATATCGCCTTTCTTAAGTTTCTTCTCACACGGTATGCCGTGACAAACCTGAAAGTTTAGAGAGGTGCAGATAGATTTAGGAAAGCCGTGGTAGTTAAGAGGGGCTGGAATCGCTTTCTGTTTATTCACAATGTGATCATGGCATATACGGTCGAGCTCATTAGTGGTAACCCCCGGTTTTACATGGGGTTCGATCATCTCTAGTACTTCAGCCGCTAAACGGCCTGCGATGCGCATTTTTTCGATTTCTTCCGGTGTTTTTATCAGTATGCTCATATGCTCGATTTGCTTGTGTTTTTTGTCTTGGAAAGCGATTAGGCCTGAATTATAGACGATTTTCAAGATTTCCTTAGTTTTCTTGGACTTAGCGGTTTTATTAAGATAAAAAATACGCTTTTTATTGTTAAAAAACGGTATATATGATATAAAGCCGCCGCGCTTATGCGCAAACGATAATTTTTTTAAATACGCACACATATCATCACCTTAGTAACTGGGTGCCTCGAACAGGGTTTTTTCTCTGGATCAGGTTGTTGCAAGGGGTATGTGGAGGCCTAACCCTAACTGGAGTTAAATCATGGCTAAAGTAACAATGCGCCAAATGCTTGAAGCAGGCGTTCATTTCGGACATCAAACACGTTTCTGGAATCCTAAGATGGCAGAATACATCTTTGGTGACCGCAACAAGATTCATATCATCAATCTTGAAAAAACATTACCTATGTTCAACGATGCGTTGAATGCAATCAGCAAAGTTGCTGCTTCTAATGGTAAAATCTTATTTGTAGGCACTAAGCGTGCAGCTCGCGGCGCAATCGCTGAAGAAGCAGCTCGTTGTGGTATGCCTTTCGTTAACCACCGCTGGTTAGGTGGTATGCTGACTAACTTCAATACAGTACGTCAGTCTATCCGTCGTCTTAAAGAATTAGAAACGATGTCTACAGACGGTTCTTTTGACAAGATGATCAAAAAAGAAGCGCTAAACAAAACCCGTGAAATGGAAAAGCTTGAAAAAACACTGGGTGGTATTAAGGATATGGGCGGTTTGCCTGATGCTGTTTTTGTTATCGATACAGGTAATGAAGCCATTGCAGTACATGAATCTAAAGTTCTTGGCATTCCTGTAATCGGTGTTGTTGATACTAACAATTCACCTGATGATGTAGATTACATTGTGCCAGGTAATGATGATGCAATTCGTTCAATCAAGCTTTATATCGAAGCGGTTGCAGACTCAATTATTGAAGGTAAAGCGGCTTCATTAAATATTGGTGCAGAGGAAGCTGAAGAAGTAGTTGCAGCTGAAAAAGCAGCACCTAAGAAGAAAGCAGCGGTAAAGAAAAAAGCAGCGCCTAAGAAGGCAGCTGAAGCATCTGCTGAAGACAAATAATCTTGTGGGGCGGGTTTTGAACCCGTCCATTCTTCCTGTTATTAATATTTAATTAATAACGGATTGAAATAGCAAATATAACGGACAGGTGAAAGCCTGCTCTAACAAATAAATATTTAATGAGGTGAATACTATGCAGATCACTGCTGCAATGGTTAAAGAATTACGTGAGCGCACCGGCTCCGGTATGATGGAATGTAAAAAAGCACTACAGGAAGTAGATGGCGACATGGAAACAGCAATTGCAAATATGCGCAAATCTGGTCTTGCAAAAGCGGATAAGAAAGCGGGTCGAGTTGCTGCAGAAGGTTTAGTTGTTATCGCAGTAAGTGATGACAAGAAAGAAGCGGCTATTGTTGAAATTAACTGTGAAACAGATTTTGTATCTGGTGGTGATGAATTCAAAGCATTTACTACCGGTGTTGCGCAATGTATTTTAGCAAATTCTCCAGCTGATGTTGAAGCGTTGAGTGCAATGACGCTTGAAGGTGGTAAAACGATTGAAGAAACACGACAGGGTATGGTTGCCAAAATTGGTGAAAATATCCAGGTTCGTCGCTTTGAACGTAAATCGACTGAAGGTGCTTTTGGTTCATATAATCACGGTATTCGTATGGGTGTAATGGTTGAGTTAAATAAAGATGACCAGGACCTGATTAAAGATATCGCTATGCATATTGCTGCAATTAATCCTACCTGTATTGGTGAAGATGATGTGCCTGAAGAAATGCTGGCTAAAGAAAAAGCCATCTTAGTTGCACAGGCAAAAGAAAGTGGTAAGCCTGACGAAATTATCGAAAAAATGATCGGTGGTCGTATTCGTAAATATCTAGCTGAAATTACTCTAATGGGTCAGGCGTTTGTTAAAGATCCAGATCAAACTGTAGAGCAGTTAGTAAAATCAAAAGACGCTACTATTAATAGCTTTGTTCGTTTTGAAGTAGGCGAAGGTATTGAGAAGAAAGTAGAGAACTTTGCAGATGAAGTAATGGCCCAGATAGGCGCCAGCTAACTTCTAACGGCTCAGCTCACCTCTGGCTGACTTCAACTCTTCGTTGGGAAATGGACACATACATTTGTATGTTCAGATTTCCCGCCTTGATTTGAAGTCAGCCAGAGGCAATCTGAACCGTTATAAATAACCGGTTAGGTTATAAGAATACTCAGGGATGGACTTAAGACCGGGATTAATTTTCCGGTTTTTTGTGTATAAGGAATATAGAGAATTTAAAAAAGTCACTTAATATTTAATGTCAGGTGATTTTATAGGGGCGATCTTTAGATCGTGATTTAATGCGTAATAAACATAATAAGTGGATATAATAATGAGTGAATCTAAACCAGTTTATAAACGTGTTTTGTTAAAATTAAGTGGTGAAGCTTTACAGGGTTCACAGGAATCCGGTATTGATCCTGATATTATTGGTCGTGTTGCGGCGGAAATAAAACAGATTGTAGATTTAGGTGTAGAAGTTGGTGTCGTTATCGGCGCAGGTAATATCTTTCGTGGCGCAGGCCTGGCAGAAGCGGGTATGGACCGTGTAACCGGTGACCATATGGGAATGCTGGCTACGGTGATGAACTGTCTGGCGCTTCAGGATGCAATTGAAAGAGTAGGGCCTAGCTGTCGAGTTATGTCAGCCTTAAGTATTCATCAGGTTTGTGAAGATTATGTGCGTCGCCGTGCAATTCGTCATCTTGAAAAAGGTCGTGTTGTTATATTTGGTGCAGGTACAGGAAATCCATTTTTTACTACCGATAGTGCGGGTGCTTTACGTGCAATTGAAATTGAAGCGGATGTATTAATGAAAGCGACAAAAGTAGATGGTGTATATGATTCTGACCCTATGAAAAACCCGGATGCCAAACGCTATGAAACGCTTAGTTACGATGAAGTGTTAGTTAAGAACCTGGGAGTGATGGATGCGACTGCTATTGTTTTGTGTAAAGAACAGAATATGCCATTACGTATTTTTAATTTGAATGAGGCGGGTGATCTGGTTCGTACGATTTCAGACCAGTCTATAGGCACTACTGTTACACCGTCTTAATTAACAAGTAAAAATACATAAATAAAATTATAAAGATGCAATAAATAAGTCGGAGA
The DNA here is from genome assembly GCA_003349885.1 of endosymbiont of Galathealinum brachiosum. NCBI lineage: Bacteria > Pseudomonadati > Pseudomonadota > Gammaproteobacteria > endosymbiont of Galathealinum brachiosum. The sequence continues at coordinate 30,114 of QFXC01000004.1, forward strand.
GATACATGATTGATGAAATAACCCAGGATGCCAGATCACGCATGACTAAAAGTGTGGACTCCCTGAAAACAGCATTGACGAAAATTCGCACAGGCCGAGCACATCCTAGCTTGTTAGACCAGGTTATGGTCGATTATTATGGCAGCATGACGCCGATTAAACAGGTTGCCAATGTCGTAGCAGAAGATTCAAGAACGTTAGCTGTTACACCCTGGGAGAAACCTATGGTGAGTGCAATAGAAAAAGCGATTATGACAGCTGATCTTGGTTTAAACCCTGCATCACAAGGTACGGTTATTCGTGTACCTATGCCCATGTTAACTGAAGAGCGTCGACGTGATCTGGTTAAGGTGGTTAAAGCTGAAGGAGAAGCGGGTAAGGTCGCTGTTAGGAATATACGTCGTGACGCGAATAGTGACTTTAAAGATTTGCTGAAAGAAAAAGAAATTTCAGAAGATGAAGCACGTAATGCGGAAGATGCTATTCAAAAACTGACAGATAAATATGTTGCTGAAATCGATAAGTTGCTGGAAGCAAAAGAAAAGGAAATGATGGAGATTTAGTGATTTTTCACTACTGACTAAAGTAATGACAGTTACATCAATAAATAATAAAGATCAGGAAGAAAACGACCGGCCAAAACATATTGTTGTTGTTATGGATGGTAATGGACGCTGGGCTAAAAAACGATTTATGCCAAGAACAGCAGGACATCATGCCGGCGTTAAATCAACGCGTAAAATTGTAGAAGAGAGTGTTAAGAATAAAATACAGGCTTTGACCCTGTTTGCTTTTAGTAGTGAAAACTGGAAACGTCCTGAGCAGGAAGTGAGCAGTTTGATGGAGCTATTTGTTTCTACGCTTCAGTCTGAAATCAATTCTTTGCACAAACAGAATGTACGTGTTCGTTTTATAGGTGAAATATCTGCTTTTTCTGAAAAACTACAGAAAAAAATTAAAGAAACGAAAGAATTAACTGAAAATAATACGGGTTTGCAACTGAATATTGCTGTTAATTATGGTGGTAGATGGGATATAGCTGAAGCCTGTAAATCTATAGTAAAGAAAATACAGCTCGGTGAGTTACAGGTTTGTGATATTGATGCTGAATTAATAGATGAATTTGTTTGCTTAAAACAGCTACCAGAACCAGATTTATTTATACGTACAGGTGGTGAAATGCGTATTAGTAATTTTTTAATCTGGCAGCTAGCTTATACTGAATTATATTTTACTGATGTGTTATGGCCTGATTTTAAATCAGAAGAATTCTCAGCTGCTTTGAACTGGTATGCCGGTCGTCAAAGGCGATTTGGTAAAACTGGCGAGCAAGTTGAGCCAACTCAGACACAACAGGTCTAATGTTTAATGCTTAAACAAAGAGTTCTAACTGCTATTCCTTTAGCTGCTTTAGTGGTCTGGGGAATAATTACCCAGCCTGTAAATATTGTTTTTTATTCTCTACTGGTTGTGATGCTTATCTCTGGCTGGGAATGGGCAAGACTAAGTGGTGTTCAACATGCAGCATTACGTGCTGTTTATGCATTATTAATTACGGCAGGGGCATATTTCTCCCAATTATTAATTAATGATAATCCTCAGTGGTTAACGTCTATTTTATCGATAACCGTTCTGGTCTGGTTTGTTGCAATATATCATATGTTTTCAAAAGGCCCGCAGCCTGCTAATCAGTCAATATCGGTAGCGAAGTTAATTATAGGTATAGTTGCATTAATACCCCCTGTTCTTGCTCTTATGTTAGTGCGTGCTGAAGGCGCATGGTGGCTTTTTTATTGTCTGAGTATAGTCTGGGTAGCTGATATAGGTGCTTATTTTTCTGGTAAACGTTTTGGTAAAAATAAACTGGCTCCAACGCTAAGCCCGGGGAAAACTAAAGAAGGTATGTATGGGGCTGTTTTTGCTACAGCGGTATACAGCTTTCTTGCAGCTATTTTATTTGAGTTGCAAATAATCGAACTTTTAATGTTGTTGATTATTGCAGCTTTAGCCACATTTATTTCTGTAGCAGGTGATTTGTCAGTCAGTTTGCTTAAGCGTGAAAAAGATCTAAAAGATACAGGAAGTATTTTGCCTGGTCATGGTGGTATCTTAGATCGAATTGATAGCGTTTTGTCTTCTGCTCCATTTCTTGCCCTACTGCTAAGTCAGGTGATTTTTTAATGTCTACCTCTGGTTTATCTACACAGGGAGTTTGTATACTGGGATCTACCGGCACTATAGGTGTTAATACGCTTGATGTTATTAAACGTCACCCGGAAAAGTATAACGTAGTTGCTTTAACTGCAAATCAGGCGGATGAGAAGTTATATCAACAATGTGTTGAATTTAAACCTGAATATGCAGTTCTGGTAAATGCTGATGCAGCGCAAAGATTAAAAGAAAAAATTGATAAGGCCGGACTGAATACTGAAGTATTGTCAGGTGTTGAATCACTGGAAAAAGTTGCCGGTCTTGATAATGTGCATCAGGTTATGGCGGCTATTGTTGGTGCCGCCGGACTCCTGCCAACACTTGCAGCTGCTCGTGCAGGCAAACGTATTTTGCTGGCTAATAAAGAAGCGCTGGTGATGTCGGGTGATATATTTATAAAAGAAGTAGAAAAGCATCAGGCTGAGTTATTGCCGATAGATTCTGAGCATAATGCAATATTTCAATGTATGCCATCTCACTTTGAGAAAGGCCTGGAAGCAGCCGGTGTTAATAAAATACTATTAACTGCCAGTGGTGGCCCATTTAGAACTCGCAGTATTGATACGTTGCACGATGTGACACCGGAAGAGGCTGTTGCTCACCCAAACTGGGTTATGGGGCAAAAAATTTCAGTTGATTCTGCAACTATGATGAATAAAGGCCTTGAAGTTATTGAGGCCTGCTGGTTGTTTAATACAAAGCCAGAAATGATACAGGTTGTACTGCATTCACAGAGTATTATTCATTCTATGGTGAGTTATACCGATGGATCGGTGCTTGCGCAAATGGGTAATCCGGATATGCGTACACCTATCGCTCATGCGATGGCCTGGCCAGAAAGAATACCCTCTGGAGTTGAACCATTAGATATTTTCGATGTCGCAAAGTTGGAGTTTGAAAAACCTGACTTTAAGCGTTTTCCCTGTTTAGCAATGGCTTACGAGGCGCTTAATGAGGGTGGTACTTCGACAACTATATTAAATGCGGCAAACGAAATTGCTGTAGATGCTTTTTTAAACAAGAAATTGAGTTTTACAAATATCTCCAGGGTCATTGAAAAAACATTGGAAAACATAACAAAAATTGATGCCGATAATTTACAGATAATTCTTCAGGCTGATTCAGATGCGAGACAGGTCTCAGAAGACTGGGTAAAACAACTGGAGTTTAAGCGATGAGTTCTGGTGGTTTTTTATATAATGTGCTTTTCTTTATTATTGCAATAGGTGTTCTGGTTGCATTTCATGAGTTTGGTCACTACTGGGTGGCTCGATTACTTAAAGTAAAAGTTCTGCGTTTTTCAATTGGTTTTGGAAAACCGCTTTTTTCGTGGAAAAAACAAAAAGGCGAAGACCTTATTGAGTTTGTAATTGCGGCTATCCCTTTAGGTGGCTACGTTAAAATGCTTGATGAAAGGGAGGGTGAGGTTGATGATTCGTTAAGACATCGAGCTTTTAATACCCAACCTGTTGCAAAACGTTTTGCAATTGTCGCCGCTGGCCCGATTTTTAACTTTATTCTTGCTGCTTTCTTTTATTTCATATTTTTTATAAACGGTGAAGAAGGTATAAAGCCCGTTATTGCTGCGCCTGTTGTAGAGTCAGCTGCTGCTCAGGCTGGCTTTGAGAATGAAGATGAAATACTTGCTGTTGGTAATACGCAGATTAAAACCTGGCAGTCTTTCAGGCTTGCGCTTATTGATCAGGGTATTGATGGCGGTTCATTAACAGTTAAGGTTAAAACAGCTGAACTTCGCATTGTTGAGCGTAATGTTCCTATAGGTGATCTGAAAATACTGCAGGAAAAAACAGACGTTACAAAACTACTTGGTTTTAAACTCTGGACACCTGAAATTCCGGCATTAATTGGAGGTATTACACCAAACAGTGCTTCCTCAGCTGCCGGATTAAAAGCACAGGACCTGATTTTATTTATTAATGATAAGCCAATAAAAGACTGGAAAGAACTGGTAGGTATTGTGCAGCAGAGTGCAGGTAAGACACTTCACTTTATTGTTGAACGAGATGGCGGTCAGGAAAACATTCAGTTAACCCCGGCAGAAAAAAAACGCGGAGACAAACTGGTTGGTTTTATGGGTGCATATCCTGAAATACCGGAAGAACTGGTTAATAAAACTAAAACTCGTATTGAATATAGTTTATTTGGTGCGCTAACCCGTGCTCTTGATGAAACCTGGACATTTTCGGCGCTAACGTTAAAAGTGCTTGGAAAAATGGTAACCGGTGAAGCGGCTCTTGATAACATATCAGGGCCTATTACCATTGCAACATATGCAGGTATTACTGCTAGTATCGGCTTTCTGACTTATATTAAATTTTTGGCTATGATCTCGGTAAGTCTGGGTGTATTGAATTTGCTACCCGTACCTATGCTGGATGGTGGGCATTTAATGTATTACCTTATCGAAATAGTAAAAGGATCTCCTGTTTCACAGAACTTTGAAGAACTAGGGCAACGGCTTGGACTGACATTATTGTTTTTATTAATGAGTCTGGCTATTTTTAATGATATTCAACGTTTAATTAATTAATTTATATTTATTTGGCGAAATTGTGCGCAGGTTATTACTTTTACTTTTTATCTTAATTTTTCAACACAACCTATATGCTGGTAGCAGCTTTGTAGTAGATGATATACGTCTGGAAGGTCTGGAACGTATACCTGATGGTACATTGCTAAATTACTTACCTGTTAAAGTTGGTGACCCGTTTGAAACTTCTCAATCAACTTATGTTATTCAGGAGCTGTATAACACGGGCTTCTTTAAAGACGTAAAACTTTTAAAAGATGGCAATACTCTGGTTGTAAAAGTACTGGAAAGACCGGCAATATCAGGTATTACCTGGTCTGGTAACAGTGATATTGAAGATGAACAGTTAGAAGAAATATTAACTGATATTGGTATTGTAAAAGGTCGGGTATTTAATCCGTCAGCACTTGATAAAATTGAGCAGGGCCTTAAGCAGCAGGCATATTTTAGTCGCGGCAAATATGCGGTTCGGATTACAACGTCAGTTAAAGAGCTGGAGCGTAATCGAGTTGATATTGATATAGAAATATCGGAAGGTGTTATAGCAAAAATCAAGCAGGTTAATATTGTAGGCAATAGTGTATTTGATGATGATACTTTATTATCCGAGTTACAACTTGGTGTGCCTGGTACATGGGACTGGTTTACAAGCATGGATGAATATGCGAAACCAAAACTGGCTGCTGATGAAGAAACATTAAAATCATATTATCAGGACAGGGGTTATGTTCGTTTTGCCGTTGACTCAACACAGGTAACAATTACGCCTGATAAGAAAGATATCTATATCACGATGAATGTTACAGAAGGTGATAAGTATAAGGTTAAAGAAGTGAAACTGGCGGGTGATTTAAAACTGCCAGAAGAAGAATTGAGAAAACTTATCTTTATTGAGAAAGGTGATGTTTTTTCACGTGATAAAATGGTGCAGGGTAAAGATCTGGTAACTCGAAGACTTGGAAATGAGGGTTTTTCATTTGCTAAAGTAAAAGTGATGCCAGTTATCGATGATGAAACACTCGAAGTAGAATTGAGTTACTTCGTGAATCCGGGCAAGAAAGTGTATGTGCGCCGAATTAATTTTACGGGTAATTATAAAACCAATGATGAAGTATTAAGACGCGAATTACGATTAATGGAAGGTGGAGAGCTGTCTAATAGCAAGCTTGAACGATCTAAAATCCGTTTGCAGCGTTTAGCATATATAGAAGAAGTTAATGTTGATAAAGACCCGGTGCCGGGAACTGAAGACCTTGTTGATATTAATATTAGCGTAACTGAGCGATTATCAGGTAGTTTTAATATTGGAGCGGGTTTTTCTCAGAGTCAGGGCTTTGTGTTTAATCTGGGTATGACGCTGGATAATCTGAATGGTACCGGTGAAAAGCTGGCGCTTACGCTTAACCGTGAAGCCGCTGGTCAAACATACAGTGTATCATTTACAGACCCTTATCATACTATAGACGGTATAAGCCGCACGCTTGCTTTGTCATATCGTGAACGAGATACAGCTGAACAGGATATCGTTAATTATCTTGAAAATAACTACGGACTGAATTTATCTTATGGTATACCACTGAGTGAATTTGATCGTCTTCGTTTAGGTGTCGGTTATGAACACACAGATATAATCAGGGGTACAACAACAGTCTCGCAGGATGTTCTGGATTTTCTAACTGAGAATGGAGAGGGCCAGGTCGATGTAAATGGAGACTTTCTGGAAGCAGGAATAGATGCCTTTACTATGTTAGCTGGTTATACTCATGATACTCGAAACAGAACTGTTTTTGCTACCAGTGGTAATAGTCAGTCAATATTACTGGATATAACAACTCCCGGAAGTGATCTGGAGTACTATAAAGTCACTTATCGTAATAAGTTTTATTTCCCGATTAGTGGTAATGTAACCACTTTAATAAGAACTGATGTCGCTTATGGTGATGGTTATAGAAATACTGAGCTATATCCGTTTTATGAGCGTTTCTTCGCAGGTGGTCTAAGAACGGTTCGTGGTTATGACTCTAACTCGTTAGGCCCCCAATCAACAGGTACTGATGAAAATGGTGATCCGATAGCAAGCACAGGTGATCCAATTGGTGGTGATATAAGAACGGTAGCAAGTGCGGAATTAATATTCCCGGTTCCTTTTATGGAAAAACCACCCGGTTCTGTGCGTTTGAGTGTGTTCTATGATATCGGTAATGTGTTTTTAAAGGATGATGTTCTGGCAAATGATTTTAAAGGTGGATTTCAGGCTGATGAGCTGAGGAGTTCATATGGTGTTTCGTTTGTCTGGTTAGCACCAATAGGGCCATTAAGATTTAGTTATGCAGAAACAATTAATAATGTGCCGGGTGATCAAACACAGGCATTTCAATTTAGTATAGGTTCGTTCTTTTAGGGGAATTTTAGATGAAAAAATTAATATCAACTTTATTTACGCTGAGTTTGTTAGTCGCTCCAGTTTCAGGTTATGCACTAAAAATAGGTTATGTAAATCCGAATATATTGCTTAGTGAATATGCAGAGGCGACAGGTATAGAGAAAAAACTTGAAGCACAATTTAACGGCCCAAAACAGGCCATAGATGATAAGGCAACTGCTATCAAAGCATTAGAAAAAGAGATTAAAACAAATGAGTTGTTAATGACTGAAAATAAATTAATCGCCTCTAAAACAAAAGTAGCAAAAATGTTTGCTGAGTATAAGCAAATGGCCCTGGCATTAGAAACAAAATTAAAAGAAGTGCGTAAAAAAGAGATGCAGGTGTTTGGAAAAGTAGTTAATACAGTTGTTAAAAAATATGCAACTGAAAATAAATATGACTTTGTTGTGAATGAGGGTGTTCTTTATGTTGATGATAAATCAAACATCACTGACGATATTTCAGCTCTTGTATTAAAAGCAGTTAAGAAGTAATTGTAAAGATCGCTGAGGTTATCGATGGGTTATAAATTAAAACAACTTGCTAAAGAACTAGGCGTTAAATTGCATGGTGATGAGAATGTTGTTGTTAATTCAGTAGCCCCTGTTGATAAAGCAGCTGAAGGTGATATCTGTTTTGTTTCAAGTGCCAGATATATCGATAATTTACGTAGTACATCTGCAAGTGCGGTTATCATAAAAGAAGAGATGCTTGAAGAAACAGACGTTTCATCGCTTGTCGTAGATAACCCGCGTGCTACCTATGCAAGAGTTGTTAACCTGCTTTACCCATTGTCGCGCCCTGATGCAGGTGTGCACCCATCAGCCAGTATTGATGAGACGGCTAAAGTTTCAGAATCTGCTTATATTGGTGCGAATGTTGTAATTGAAGAAAAAGCCGAGATTGCCGATAATGTGATCGTTGAGGCTGGGTGCGTGATTGGCCGAAATAGTAAAATTGGTAAATCTACACACTTATATCCAAATGTAACCGTGTATTATGAGTGTAGTATTGGTGAGCACTGTATACTTCATTCATCGTCAGTTATTGGTTCTGATGGCTTTGGTTTTGAATTTGATAAAACAGAATGGTTGAAGATCTCTCAGATTGGCGGTGTTAGAATAGGCGATAAAGTTGAGATAGGGGCTTGCTCTATAGTTGATCGAGGAGCTTTAAACGATACAGTTATTGAAGATGGTGTAAAGCTTGATAATCATGTGCAAATAGCACATAACGTTCATATTGGTGCACACACACTTATGTCCCGTGGTGTAGGTGTCGGCGGAAGCACAAAAGTTGGTGCAAATTGTTTATTTGCCGGTATGGTAGGTATACGGGATAATATTGAAATTACTGACAATGTTATCATTACCGCTATGACACTGGTTTCATCGTCTATCAAGAAAGCGGGTTCTTACTCGTCACCAACGCCTATGGATGATACAAGGTCATGGCGTAAAAACAGTGTACGTTTCAGACAGCTTGATGATATGGCCAAACGAATTCGTGATTTAGAAAAACAAATTAAAAATAAAGGTTAAGGTGTCATTTTGAACACAATCGAAATTGCTGAAATACAAAAATTGCTAGCGCATCGCTATCCTTTTTTGCTGGTTGATAAAGTGCTTGATTACGAAGTAGGTAAAACCTTAACTGCAGTAAAAAATGTAACTATAAATGAGCCGTTCTTTCAGGGGCATTTTCCTGGTTATCCGGTCATGCCGGGTGTGTTAATTATGGAAGCATTAGCTCAGGCTACAGGTTTACTTGGTTTTAAAACAATGGATGAGAGTCCAGAAGCAGACGCCTTATACCTGTTCGTCGGTATTGATGATGCTCGATTTAAGCGTCAGGTTGTTCCGGGTGATGTTTTAACCCTGGATGTAGAGCTTATTAAACGAAAACGTGCAATCTGGAAGTTTGATTGTAAAGCTTCAGTAGATGGTAAATTAGCTGCAAGTGCTACTATAATGTGTGCAGCAACTGAAAAGCCGGAATAATTAAGTTGATTCACCAAACTGCTATTGTAGATGAAAAAGCCAGCATAGCTGAAGATGTCAGTATTGGTCCTTATAGCATTATAGGCGCTGGTGTTGAAATTGACTCTGGCACCTGGGTTGGTCCTCATGTTGTTATTAACGGGCCAACAAAAATAGGTAAAAATAATAAAATTTTTCAGTTTGCCTCTGTTGGTGAAGAGCCTCAGGATTTAAAATTTTCTGGAGAAACATCGTATCTGGAAATTGGTGATAACAATATTATTCGTGAAAATGTAACGATTTCACGTGGAACGGATGACGGTTGTAGTATTACTAGAATAGGTGACCATAATTTACTAATGGCATATGTTCACGTAGCTCATGATTGCCAGATCGGCAATCATATAATATTTGCCAATTCAGCCTCCTGTGCAGGACATGTAGAAGTTGGTGATCATGCCATACTGGGTGGTTTTACACTCGTGCATCAGTTTACAAAAATAGGCAGTCGTGCTTTTACCAGTATGGGTTCAATTATAAATCAGGATGTGCCCCCTTATGTCATTGTTGCCAGTAGTTATGGTAAAGCTAGCGGTATTAATAAAGTTGGTTTAAAGAGAAGTGGCTGTAGTGACGAGGTTATTCGAGCCATTGTAAATGGTTATAAATTGATGGTGCGATCCAAAAAACCGAGAAATCAGGCAATGGAAGAAGCATCTGAGCTTATAAATCAATATCCTGAGGTCAAACTAATGGCCGATTTTATTTGCCAGTCAGAACGCGGCATTATTCGATAAGCCTCTTTGGTTTCCAGTACCATATAGGGTATATTCAATACCCTGATTAAAAAACCTACTGAATACAGGTTAACGATTTTGATTCTGGACAAATCTTATTTTATTAGTCCTACATCTATTTGAAGATGTGATTTTATTCTGTCAATTCCAGACAAATCTTATGTTTCATAAGAGTTTCTTTATACTAAGTAACTAATCATGACTAAATATCCCGTTTAGGCATGTTTTACTGCATCTGATGTTATAACTGCTAGACTGTATTAATATGATTTGATCTTTAAATTTAATAGTGATATTTATGATAAAACACCTGGAAAAGGCCTTAGAAATTAATGATATTGATGAATATGTGAATATCAGTGACGACAAGGCAGAGGGTGCTTTTGTAAAGACTGATAAATTATATAATCAGGCATTTTATATAAAAACATTTCAAAATAAAGATGAACTGTTTAACAATATAATAGATATTTTTAAATCAGATAAATTGTCTTCTGTCGCGAATATAGCAACTGTTGAAGAACTGGATCATACTGACAGTGTTATTGCGGTTGCTTTTAAAGCTATAAAAGGTGAACCTCTATCAAATTATACTTTTATTAAACAGCTAACACTGTCTCAGACGTTATATATTGTTAATCAAATAGCCATATTTCTAAAACAGACACATCAGCTGTCGTATTTTTCTCATACTTTAAGACCTGATCATATATATTTTGACAGTGTTAACAATGTAGTGACGATTATTCCCGTTTTGATGAGATCAGATCGTTATACTAATTCCAGAGTAATAAAAAATACTGAACATACTTTATATGTTTCTCCGGAAGAGTTAGAAGAAACAGACTGTGTTGTTGACTGGAGGAGTGATTATTATAAGTTAGGTCTGATCTTTTATGAGTTGATATTAAAAAGAAAACTATTAAATACAGATGAAATAAGGTCACTCCATAATAAAGATATAGAGCCTGTAGAAATTGAAGAAGTCGATTTAATTATAAAAAATGCTTTGACCCGACTAACCGAGTTCAGAGCTGAAAAAAGATTTTGTACGGATAATGAATTGAGGTCGACTCTTGCATATATTAATACATGTGTCGATGCGTCTAGAATTAACTGCAAGAACATATACCTTCATAAAATTAACAACAGTATTTATCCCCGAAAATTATATAACCATGCTTTTGATAAAATTACAGAGTTATATGAAAATAATTTAAGTGATATTGTGATAAGTGGTTACTCTGGTTACGGCAAGAGCGTGTTTATTGAAAATCTTGAAATGAAATGTCACTCATTAAACTTTCTTTTTCTAAAAGGTGTTTTTTATGAGCAGTCGATTAGTCAACCATTTGCCGCAATTAAACAATGCCTGTTATCTCTTGCAGGTTTTTATTCAACTGAAAATATAGTTAATAGTTTTAAGTATTTGAAAAATAAAGTTGATAAACATGCGTTTAGCTCTGTTTTTTCTTTATGTAGAGATGTGTTCGATATATCGGTATTTGATGATGTAGTCGATGAGGCGATGGGTAGTGAGGGTTTTTATAAAGGTCTGATTATTTTTATAGAGCATTTAATTGATAAGCGACATGTGTTCCTGGTTATGGAAAATATTCAATGGTGTGATAAAGAAAATCATGAGTTAATCATGAGTATTTTAAATAACAGATCGACTTATATACACTTTATATTTTCGTATAGATCGAATGAAGTTGCTACCAATGTTTATGCCGCTCAATTAATAGAAAAATGCATGCAGGATAACAATGTTTATTTTCAATCTATTAATGGGTTTTCTAATATTGAGTTTTGTGATTTTTCAAGTAATTACTTGGGCTTGAGTCTCAGCGATATATATTTAAACAATATTAATAGAAGATCGCAGGGAAATCCGTTTTTTTTAAAGCAAATATTGATTAGTTTGTATTCAAAAGACCTGAATGCAGACAGTCTGGATGAGTTAGCACTAAAAGAACTTTCAGGTGAGTATATGAGCCTAGAATATTATATAAGAGAAAATATAAATAATATTAGTGAAAAACACATCCAGTTATTAAAATATATGGCATGTTATGGGAAGCCTATAAGTGAAGTTTTATTGTCTGATATTTCATTGATGGATTTGTCAGATGTTAGTGAGGTTTTACAGGAATGCATAGATATTGGTTGTGTTTTAATGTTGTTTGATGGTTTTTCGTTTTCAAATGACAAAGTAAAAGAGGTGATTTACGCAAGCATTGATATTGACGAGCAACGATTTATTCATAAAAATATATCTTACTCATTGCAGAAGAATATAGGTGAAAACAATCTATTCGAGTCGGTAATACAGCTTAATTTAGCGAAATCAATATTAAATGATAGTGAGCGTTTAGATGCTGTAAAAATCAATGTAGAAGCTGCCAGATATTCACTGAATCAACTTTCTTATAATACATCTAATTCGTTTTATAAGTACGCTCTGGATTATGTTTGTTCTCATGAGGAAGAGCTAGGAGAAAAATTTGTAGAGTCAATACACTATGGTAGTGTTTATACCTCATTTTTGAGTGGTGATTTTTCTGGGTTGATTGACAAAATTGATAAATTACTGAATCAATGTAAAGAATTGGCAGATGCTGCTAAATATTATGCGTTATATAAAGATATTATTGTAAGCACAGATGAGGGGTATGGTTCTGCAGCTACGAAAGGGGTGGAATTGCTGTCGCGTTTTGATTTTGGTTTGCCTTCTACTGATATTAAATTAAAAGAATTGAAACGGAAAGTAGAAAGCATTGATCTGGTAGAAATAAGTTCACATATATTTGATGGTCTTGATGGGGGTGAGTATAAGAGTGTCGATGAAGAAAAATATCAGATAAGAATATTGCTCGATTTATGGGAGGCAGCTTATTATTCTCAAAATCTTGATTTAATGGAATTGTCGATTTATAAAATATTAGATGTTTCGATTTTTGGAACATTGTATAGTGAATCTTCATTCGGTTTTGTAATGTATTCAATGTATTTGTCAGAAAAAGGCGAACATGACCAGGCCTATGAATCGGGGTTATTAGCACTAAAAATAATAGATAAATATGATGATAAAATAATGTTTCCTAAAATTACAAATTTATTTTGTAATTATACTGCTTTTTATGTTGAGAGTTTTAGTGATATCTCTGAAAGATATTATTCAAGTTATAAATCATCTGTTTTAACGAGTGACTTTTTGTTTGGAGCCTGGGCTTCCTATTTTTTTGTTTGGACAAAGTTTTTGTCGGGTGAAAAATTGAGTTGTGTTCTTGATTCTTCAAAAGATGTGTTTTCATTTCTGAATAAAACAAATGATAAAAAGATGTTAATGTCGTATTTTTATCTTTGTGACGCTGTTAATGTGTTGTCGAATAATGATTTAACGTTTCTCAAGGATGAGCAGAAATCATGTGAGTTAAGCAAGGATTCGTATGAGTATTTTTCTGAAATTAAGTTTTCTCCTGGTATTGCGTGGCAGGCAATAGTTAATTTAATTACTAATTATATTTATGGTAATTATCAGGTGGTGATTGATGTTATAGATAAACGTCTTGTAGGTATGAATATTGATATTGTAATGTTCCCTGTAACACAGATATATTTTTATGAGTCACTTTCGTTGTTGCAGTTGTTGAAAAATCATAATCATAAAGAGGATCAATACCTTTCTATTTTAAATAAACTTGAAATTAGTGCAAAGTCTTTGTCTAAATTGTCTCGTGTTGGGCCTTTAAATTATAATGTGCAGTTCTGCATAATTAAGATTTCTTTTTTATTAAATGATATTGATCTTTTTGAAATAAATGAAGATCTAGATCAGATGGTTAAGCATGTAATAAATGAAGGTAGTTACCTTGAAAAGGGTATTTTATTTGAAATTTTAGCTCAGGACGCCTGTTTAAAGCATGAGTATTTGATGGCTAGAGAGTATGTGTTGCGGTCTGTAGATGAGTACGGTGAATGGGGGGCTGATCTTAAAGTAAAACAGTTATCACATGATTATGCGGCAGTGCTTGTTTCTGATGGAGTTGGTCGTTTTGAGTCTAAAGATAAAAACAAATGGACTGGTGAGTTTAGTCGACTGTTGAAAGCATCTGTAGCTGTTTCAGGTGCGCTTAGTTCAGAATCGGTTATCAGGACTACAGTTGAGTCGGCATATAGTGAGTCGTCTGCAGATAAGATTTATTTTGTATCTTGTTTGAATCATGGTTTTGAGATTGCATGTAGTTGTATTGGTGGTGTGCTGAATAGTGATTTGAATCATGATGTTGAGCAGGGTAGTAATGTTATTTTAGATGATCTCGTGCATTATTGTTTTGGTACTCAAACAAGTGTGTATCTTGATAGTGATGAATCTTTTTCGCCTTTTATGAAAGAAGATTATGTTATTAATAATTCTATAAAATCTATTATCTGTGTTCCTGTTATTTATCGGCAGCGAGTTCTTGCGATTTTGTATTTAGAGAATTCAAGGAAAAATATTCCCTTATCGTTAGAGCTGTTTGACTTTATTAAAATGATGCTGGTTCAGGTGTCGGTTTCACTGGTTAATTCTTATCTTTACGTTTCGTTAAAAGATAATGTAGAGAAGCAAACGTTGTCTACAAAAGAGTTATCTCAAAAAGTTGATAAAATGAATTATATTCATAGTTACTCGTCTCTGGGTGTATGGGATTGGGATATATCAACAGGTGATCTGGAGTGGTCTGATGAAATTTATAATATATTCGGTTGTTCCAGATTAGATACAGAAATTAATTTTGATAATTTTATTTTATTTATACACCCGGATGATCGTGAAATTGTTAAAACGGCTATTCAGGCCTGTTTCGACGGGTTTGATTATAGTGTCGAACATCGAGTCATTAGGCCTGATGGAGCCATATGTTGGGTTTTAGAAAAAGGCTATGTTTTACGTGATTTAGATAAAAAACCTCTAAAGATGTTTGGTATTGTTCAGGATATTACGCATACTAAAGAAATTGATATTAAAAATATCGAGTTGAATCGACAGCTTGATCAATCTCGTAAAATGGAGACTATAGGGCACTTAACTGGTGGTATCGCACATGACTTTAATAATATATTAGCATCCATGTTGGGGTATACGGAGTTAGCTAAATTAATGGTGTCTTCTAGTGGGGATGAAAAGCTTAACGAGTATCTTGATAATGTGTATCTTGCAGGTCAGCGCGCTAAAGATCTTGTTGCTCAAATGATGTTGTTTAGCAGAGCTCATGCAACTCATGATGAACCTGTTGCGCTTGCTCCTTTAGTAAAGGAAAGTGTTAAAATGTTAAAATCAACGATTCCTTCCAGTATTAAAATAACGTCTCTAATCCCTAATAATCTACCTGATGTTGTTATAGATCCAATTCAGGCGCAACAGATATTAATTAATCTTTGTGTTAATTCGCGTGATGCTATTCAGGATATTGGTAAAATAAAGATTACATTACAGTCTGGTTATGTTTCCTCTGAATGTGATTCTTGTCATGAGAAATTTTCGGGTGACTTCGTTAGTCTGACTATCGAAGATAATGGTAGTGGGATTGAAGAAGATGTAATGGATAAAATATTTGATCCATTTTTTACCACTAAAGAGGTAGGTAAAGGTACGGGCATGGGGATGTCTGTCGTTCATGGTATTGTGCATTCACATCATGGTCATGTGCTTATTAGTTCATCTCATTCAGGTACCAGGATGACAATATTGTTACCTGTATCTGAGCAAGAAAAGAATATGGAATCTCCTGATTTAGGGCAGGACACTTCTAGTTCTGAATTAAATAAAACCATTGTTGTTGTTGATGACGAGCTGCTAATTTTAGAGTTTATTAGAGATCTTCTCAGTTTACATGGGGCTCGAGTTGTTACTTTTAGCCGATCTATCGATGCACTTGATTACATTTTAAAAAATATAAATGAAGTTGATTTGATGATTACAGATATGACAATGCCGGAAATGAATGGTACAACTTTGTCTAAAAAAATATTTGAAGTGAAGCCTGATTTTCCTATAATCTTGTGTACTGGTCAGTCATTAGAGATGGACGAAAAGAAAGCTGGAGATATTGGTATAAAGGGCTATTTGACTAAACCTTATTCAGCTAACAAGTTTATAAATAAAATCGATGAAATACTGGCATAAGTTTAATCGCTTATAGTTATCTGATTGTTAATCTAACATCTCAAGAATTAAATCAGCCATATTATCTATGCCGCCGGTTTTGCCTAGTTTATCTCGTACCGCATTTAGTTCGTTTACCATATTCTTTCTGTAGGTAGCATCATCTAGAATTAAATTAATCTCGTCGGCAACCAGTTGTGGTTTTGCATCAAATTGTAAAAATTCCTTAACTATGTATTTTTCTGCAACAATATTTACCAGGCCTATATGTTTAATTTTAACAAGCTGGAGAAGTATCAGGTATGAGATAGTTGCAATTTTATAAACCATGCAATTTGGTATACCCATCAACGCAATTTCCAGAGTGGCAGTACCGGATGCGGTCATAATAGTGTCGCAGCACTGCATTACGTTATAGGGAAGGTCTTTAACGAGTTTAATATTAAGGTGGCTATATTGTTCAAGATAACTGTCAAATAGCTCTTTATTTAAAGTGCTGGCAACAGGTAGAATAAACTGTAGGTCAGGTTTATCTTTGAGCAATATTTCAGCCGCAGCTAGCTGTATGGGTAATACTCGCTTAATTTCACCATGTCTGCTGCCGGGAAATAGTCCTACGACTTTTTTTGCATTACTTAAGCCATATTCTTCAAAGCAAGTTTGTTTGTCTTTATCTGGATGGGTCTTATCGACAAGCGGGTTTCCCACAAAGCGAACCGGTACATTGGCATCTTTATAGAATTTTTCTTCAAATGGCAGTATAACGGCCATCATATCTATAATTTTACCTATTTTGTGAACCCGATGTTCGCGCCATGCCCAGACTTGAGGGCTGATATAAAATAAAACTTTAATTCCAAGGCTTTTGGCTGTTTCGGCGAGCTTGAAATTAAATTCCTGATAGTCAACCAGTACAAGTAAATCTGGCGGATTGTCACGTAATGACTCTCGTAATGTGTTTAATGCTCGTTTTATTTTTCGATAATGTACCAGTACTTCTACCAGGCCAACCACCGCAATATCAGCGCAATCGATCAATAGTTCGGCACCTGCATCATGCAGTTGTGTGCTGCCCATGCCATAAAATTCAATATTGTTGTGATTGCTCTTTATGGCTTTTACTATATTTGCCGCGTGCATATCACCGGAGGCTTCTCCTGCACTGATCATTACTCTTTTCATAATCTGAGGGTTGTTTAACCTTGCTCTTGGGTGTGGCTATTATGTATTATTCGGTATTTATTTAGCAGTGGATTGTACCGGAAAAGATGATAGACGACATTGAAATTGATCTTAAAAACTACCGATTTGTTGCCGGCGTGGATGAGGCGGGCAGGGGGCCATTAGTTGGTTCTGTTGTGGCGGCAGCCGTTATTCTGGATGAGGAAAACCCGATTGAGGGTTTGAATGACTCGAAAAAACTGACGGCTAAAAAGCGTGAGAAGTTGGCTCTTGAAATAAAGCTGCAGGCAAAGTCATGGTCAATTGCGACGATTGGACCTGAAGTTATTGATGAAATAAACATACTTCAGGCGAGTTTGCTGGCTATGAAAAAGGCAGTTGAGGCTCTGGTTATTGCACCGGATTTTGCGCTAATTGATGGTAATAAATTACCCGATTTGAGTTGTGAAGCAGAAGCAATTGTTAAGGGGGATGCCAGGGTTAAATCAATAGCAGCGGCATCAATTTTGGCTAAAGTTGAGCGGGATCAGCAGATGCAAGATCTGCATAAAGAGTACCCTCAATATGAGTTTGACCGGCATAAAGGTTATCCCACAAAAGTGCATATGGCACTACTTGAAGAGCATGGTCCATGCCCTGAGCATCGTAAAACTTTTGGGCCGGTGAGGCGATTGTTGGAGGGCTAGTATCCGTGTTTTTCTGAGTTCTATTCAGACGTATATTCATCGGAGTTTGACCCTTTTCGCATGGTCTGGCTCTTGTTATGTGATTTGTTTTTTACCCTGTTTAGGATCTTATCCATCGGGGATAGACCGCTGCTTTTTTGGCGCTCTGTTTCCTTATTGAGGCCACCAGGAGTTGTACGGAGTAGTTCATGGCTCTGACAATCAGATTGGAATCAGCACAGGGGACAGGGCTCAAAAAGCGAGACCTTTCCCCGATGGATGTGTTTCATAACAACCGGTTTATCTTTTGTTAAGTAATTATAAAGTTATGGTTATCAATAAGTTACGTGGCTTTATTAATCTATCTATCCGTCTTGTGTATTTTGTAATAACGCAATAGGGCTGCCTCTCAATTCAATAACCGATAAAGTGGTTATTTTTAACCTGTTTTGATAGCGTTTTAACCTCAAAGTGGGAAAATACCCTGTTTCTAATCCCTGAAAAACAAATAATAGTGGTAAATCGTGATTAGTGATTGTTAGTCATCACTTTCTGTTTCATAATGACCGTGCAAATACATAATTAAAATAAAGCCCCATAATTAAATAAAATCAATAAGTTACATTGAGTAATTAAAGTAGATTATAGATTAATGAATCCCCGTTTTATACACTTACGTCTACACACCGAATATTCACTGGTGGATGGTGTAGTTCGCATCAAGCCTTTGATAAAAACACTGTCAGATCGGAATGCGCCTGCAGTCGCTCTGACTGACCAGTCTAATCTTTTTGCCATGGTGAAATTTTATCGTGCAGCTATGTCTGCCGGTATAAAACCTATCGTGGGTGTCGATGTCTGGTTACGTTCTGCAGTTGAAACCGAGAAGCCATCGCGAATGGTTTTGCTGTGCCAGAATAATGAAGGTTACCTGAATGTCACCCAGCTAATTTCACGCGCCTATCTCGAAGGTCAGCATGGTGGAATCCCGATGATTGAAGTGGACTGGCTACGAGAATCCAGTGCAGGCATTATTGCGCTTTCGGGTGGCCGCGAAGGTGATGTGGGAAGAGCTTTATTATCTGGAAATCAGATGCAGGCCGAAGCGTTATTGAAAGCCTGGCAGCACATTTTCCCTGACCGATTTTATCTTGAATTACAGCGTACCGGTCGTGAGGATGAAGAAGAGTATTTGCATGCGGCTGTGAGTCTGGCAATGGCGACGAATACGCCGGTTGTTGCTACCAATGATGTTCGTTTTTTAAAGCAGGATGAATTTGATAGTCATGAGGTCAGAGTTTGTATTCATGATGGTCGAACGCTGGATGATCCCCGTCGTCAGAAATTATATAGTGATCAGCAATACCTGCGAACAGAAGAAGAAATGTGTGAGCTGTTTGCGGATATTCCGGAAGCTTTACAGAATACCGTTGAAATTGCCCAGCGTTGTAGTATCGATGTACGACTGGGTGAAAGTTTCTTACCTAATTTCCCCATACCGGAAGGAGATACAATTGAGTCGTATTTCATTCGAGTATCAAAAGAAGGTCTGGATAAGCGTCTTGAGATACTCGTTCCACTCGATTCAGAAAATGCACAGGAGAGACGCAAGCCTTATTACGAACGTTTAGATATTGAGCTGGACGTTATCAACACGATGGGGTTCCCGGGGTACTTCCTGATTGTTGCAGATTTCATTCAGTGGTCAAAAGATAATGAAATTCCTGTGGGTCCGGGTCGTGGTTCAGGCGCCGGCTCTCTCGTGGCTTATGCATTACTCATAACCGATCTTGACCCCCTTGAGTATGAGTTGCTGTTTGAGCGATTCCTTAACCCTGAACGTGTTTCACTACCGGATTTCGATGTCGACTTCTGTATGGATGGTCGTGATCGGGTAATTGCCTATGTTGCAGAAACCTATGGGCGAGATGCGGTATCTCAGATTATCACTTATGGTTCAATGGCTGCTAAAGCGGTTATACGAGATGTTGGGCGTGTATCCGGGCTGGGTTATGGTTTTGTAGACCGTATTGCCAAAATGATCCCTTTTGAAATTGGTATGACCCTGACTAAAGCATTAGATGAATCTGATGATTTAGCTAATGCATATAAAAATGAAGCTGATGTCACAGACTTAATCAATATGTGTCTGTCTTTAGAGGGTTGTACCAGAAATGCGGGTAAACATGCGGGGGGGGTTGTTATATCACCTTCGGTGCTCACCGACTTTACCCCGCTTTACTGTGAACAGGGTGGTCACAGTATTGTTACCCAGTTTGATAAAGATGATGTAGAAGCGATAGGCCTGGTTAAATTTGACTTTCTGGGCTTACGCACCTTAACAATTATCGACTGGGCAGTGAGGAATATAAAAGCCCGGCATGCTGATCAGCATGATCTGGATATTAACCGGATTGTACTGGATGATGAAAAAGCGTTTACCTTATTAAAAGCATCTGAAACCACCGCAGTATTCCAGCTGGAATCCAGTGGAATGAAAGATCTTATCAAACGTCTGCAGCCGGATTGTTTTGAAGATATTA
Organism: endosymbiont of Galathealinum brachiosum; assembly: GCA_003349885.1. Taxonomy (NCBI): domain Bacteria; kingdom Pseudomonadati; phylum Pseudomonadota; class Gammaproteobacteria; species endosymbiont of Galathealinum brachiosum. The sequence continues at coordinate 50,618 of QFXC01000004.1, forward strand.
TCGCATTAGTGGCTTTGTTTCGTCCCGGCCCGCTTCAGTCAGGTATGGTTGATAACTTTATTAACCGTAAACACGGCAGGGAAGAAGTATCCTACCCAGATGCTCAATATCAACATGAATCTCTGAAGCCGATTCTGGAGCCAACCTACGGCATTATTCTGTATCAGGAACAGGTAATGCAGATTGCTCAGGTGTTATCCGGGTATACGCTGGGTGGCGCAGATATGTTGCGTCGTGCCATGGGTAAAAAGAAAGCCGAAGTTATGGCTGAACAGCGTGCCGTGTTTGAAGCCGGTGCACTGGAAAATGGTATTGATTCAGAACTTTCGATGAAAATATTCGATCTGGTGGAGAAATTTGCCGGATACGGTTTTAATAAATCCCATTCAGCTGCATATGCATTACTGTCATATCAAACGGCCTGGTTAAAAGCACATTATCCTGCTGAATTTATGGCTGCCGTATTATCAGCCGATATGGATAATACGGACAAAGTGGTTATCTTAATTGAAGATTGCCACCGTATGGAGCTGGAAGTTTTAACGCCAAATATTAATCGTTCAATTATCAAGTTCTCAGTGCCCGATGAAACGCAGGTTTTATATGGTCTGGGTGCAATTAAGGGTGTTGGTGATGCTGCTTTAGAAGGCATCATTGAAGAGCGAGATAATAATGGTGCTTATAAAGATTTATATGATTTATGTCGCCGTGTTGACGGACGTAAAGTTAATAAGCGTGTACTAGAGGCATTAATAAAAGCAGGTGCATTACAGGAGCTTGGTCCAAATCGTGCGAGTTTAATGGCGCGTTTACGTGATGCGATGCAGGGAGCGGAGCAGTATCAGAAAAATGCAAGTATCGGGCAGGATGATTTATTTGGCAGTGCTGCAGAAGAAGATACAATCGCACCGATTGATGAAGTAACCGTTGCTGAATGGGAAGAAGAAAAACGTCTCACCTTTGAAAAAGACACATTGGGATTATATCTTACCGGTCACCCTATTGAACGTTATGAAAAGGAATTGAGAAAATTTACCGATTGTTCCCTTGGTGCTTTAGCCGACCAGAGTGATTTAGCATCTGGTGCGGGTGGTGGTTATATGTCGCAACGCAATGCTAAAAGTTACAAACTCGCCGGTTTAATGATTGGTATGCGTGTGAGAAAAACAAAAACCGGTGGGAAAATTGTTTCAGCGGTACTTGATGATCGTACTGCACGGGTAGAAGTGCGTATATTTGAAGAAAAATTTGAACAATATAATTATCTCCTGAATAAAGATAAATTAATAATTGTTGAAGGTAAAGTTATTTACGATGACTATTTCGGTGGTTATAGAATAACGGCAGATACAATATACGATATAACAGAGGCCAGACAAAAATTTGCCCAACGTCTGGAAATTAATCTAAAAGAAAACGATGGTGACCATAGTATTGTGCATCAGCTTAATCACGTGCTGAATCCTTTTAGAGAAGGCAATTGTCCAATATGGATTAACTATACACGTAATGATGTCATGGCAAAAATATCCTTAAGTGATGACTGGCGTGTGCAGCCCAGTGATGAACTCATTAACCGTCTGGATAAACTGGCGGGTGATAATAATGTTTCGGTTATATATTAAAATGAAAATATTAAAATTACTTTTACTTTGTAGCATTGTATTCAGTACAGGAATGTCAGCTGTTAATGCAGAACCTGATAGCTCTATTGATATAAAAAAACCACCGGTTGTACTTGCTAAATGGTACAAACCAGAAAATAAAAGACAGGTGTGGTTACATACTATGTTTAAACTTCGTCGTGAAATGCAGGCTATGAGAGAGTATGCCGGGCAGGAAGATGAAGTGCATATGCGTAAATGGCTTGCAAATTTTGAAAAACATTATAATAAAATTTCTGAAATGGTGCCGGAGTGGGAAGATAAAATTAAACCTGAGCTTGTTTCCAGTGTAAGAAAACATGCTCAAAATAAAGATTTTTATAACGTTGCTATAACATTGAATAAAATACGTGAGACCTGTGATAATTGCCATGATGATTATCAGCCTCAGGTGACGGCAATTTATCGTTCGCCCGATTATAGTGATTTGAAAATTAATGATGTTGATGGTGAGCCGCAGAATATAGAGAATAACATGCAGGATTTATCTATGTATGTTAATCGTATATTGATTTCATTAGCTGATGGAAATAATCAGGCCGCATTAAATACGACTCAGAACTTTAAACAACAATTGAAAAATTTACGAAGTAGCTGTCAGTCTTGCCACAAGGATGATGAGTATCCACAGGAACGTATTTTAGGTGAAGCGACTAGCAATAGAATAAAAAGTCTTGAGAAAAATATTAAGCTGGGTCATATAAAAGAAAGTCAGAAACTAATGGGTGAGATAGCGGTTACGGTTTGTGCTCGTTGTCATAATACACACAGAATTGTTTATGATTTGCGTGAATCATTATTACCAGAAAAAAAGAAATAAATGGAATCGATTTAAATGGAAAAAGATCAGGCTACAACGATAGTTAGTGTCGCATCTGTTCTCGGGCAGTTACTCGATTATTATGGGCTTGATAAATTCGCTATAGCAAAACAGGCGGGTATAGATATGGATGTTGCATACCAGCCCAATGATCGAATTAGTACATCGATGTTACAGAAAGTATGGAAAATTGCCCTGCAACAAACGCAAGATGAGTCCATTGGTTTAACTTATGCAGCCCTTATACAACCGGCATCATTATGTGGTCTTGGTCTTGCCTGGATTACAAGTGATACACTTAAAGACTCGATAAATCGGCTGATCAGATTTCAGAGTGCAGTCACAACAGCTACTGATTTTTCACTAAATGAGTTAAACGACTGTTATCAGATTGTAATGCGTTCAAAGTTAAAACAACCTGTTACTGTTTCAATGGATGCTGCAGTTGCCACATTGTTTCATATGTGTCGAATTACATTTGGGCCGGAACTGAAAGTCGAGAGAGTTGTTATTGCTCATGAACCACCTGAAAATACAGAAAAATTTGATGATTTTTTTGATGTTAAAGTAGAGTTTGGTGGTTCTGAAAATCAGTTAATATTTGCAAAGAATACATTCGAAAGAAAACTGGTATCTGCAAACCCTGATCTCGCAAGAATGAGTGATAAGACCGTTATCACATATTTGAAAAAATTTGATAAAAGCAATCTCAGTATGCAGGTTAGAGCGCGTATTATTGAAGAACTGAATAACGGCGTACCTAATCAGGAGAAAATTGCCGGTAGTCTTAATATGAGTTTGAGAAATTTACAACGTAAACTCAAAGATGAAAAAACTAATTTTAAAACCATTCTTGATGAAACACGAAGTGAACTATCAAAACAATATTTACGGGGTAGTGATCGGTCGATAATTGAAGTTGGCTTTTTGTTAGGTTTTTCTGAGCCGAGCAATTTTGCCAGAGCGTTTCGTCGCTGGACCGGTTTCTCTCCTCATGAATATAGGGAAACCCCGCGTTAACGCCTACAGAATATGAATATTAAAATTAATAACTCCCTAAATATACGAGCTAAATCACACTTTTAACCGTCTTTATTAATGTCTGGCGTTAAATGACTCATGACTGGCATTAACTGACCATCCCGAACGTCATAGATCCAATAAATTGTATTCACCCACTCATTATGGAGAACGGCGATGGATACAATATATAAATATAATAGATCAACTGTTCGCAAACCCGTTTCATTTATTGGTATCGGATTGCATACCGGAAAGCTAACAACGGTTAGCCTGAAACCCAGTATTGATGAAAGAGGCATTTATTTTGTTAGAACCGATGCGCATCCTGGTCAGGGTGTCATTGACGCTAACTGGAGTAATGTTTCAGATACTATTCTGTCTACAAATTTGACTAATCAATATGGTGTAGGTGTGAATACGGTAGAGCACCTTATGTCTGCCCTGATTGCATGTGGTATCGACAATGTAAGAATTGAAGTTGATGGACCTGAAATACCTATTATGGATGGTAGTGCAGAGGTCTTTGTTGAAGTGATTAAAAATGCAGGTAAAAGTTATCTGAAAGCGCCTAAGCAGGGTATCTGGATTCAAAAACCTGTTGTGGTTAATGATGGTGATAAATATGCCATGTTGATGCCTCATTCAGTGCCACGTGTAAGCATGTGTATTGATTTTCCTGATACTGCTATTGGAGCTCAGTGTTATTCGGTTACGCTGGAAGAAGATAGTTATTTTAAAGATATTGCTTACGCTAGAACGTTTGGTTTTGCGGAGCAGGTTGAAGACCTGAAAGAAAAAGGTCTCGCTAAAGGCGGATCATTAATTAATGCAATAGTTGTTGATGGTAAGAAAATAGTTAATCCTGAAGGGTTGCGAGTAGAGAATGAGTTTGTACGACATAAAATACTGGACGTAGTCGGTGATATGTCATTAGCAGGCGCGCCAATTATTGGTCATTATTATGCGTATAAAGCAGGACATAGCCTGAATCAGAAATTGCTTAAAAAGCTCTTCAGTCAAACATCGACCTGGATGCAAACTTCTCTTGAGCAAGGTAAGGAAATGTTCGCTAATCATGATGATCTGTATGATGGAGATTTTATTCAGCAGACGTTGAATGTTGTACCAATTAAGAAAGTAGCAAGCTAAGAATTAGCGTGGGTATTGTCCGGTAGTTGCTAAAATCCCGGTATTTTCTGGAATGGCCTACCGGATTTTTTTAATTGATCATTATCTATATTTACAGGTGTTCATAAATCTATTTCTAAGCGAATGTTTATACGGTAGTATGAAGCTTATAACATTAATATCTATAGGGGATAGTGATGGGGCATTATTTTACAACCTTTATAATAATACTAATATTTTCGGTGTTTAGTATGCCTGTTTCTGCGAATTCTGAAGCAGTTGCATTATTAAAAAAAATCGATGAGTTGTATCGTTCTGATAGCTCAGTTTCAACCATGAAAATGCACATAGTGACGCCTAACTGGAATCGTACCCTCGAATTACAGAGCTGGACCATTGGTATGGATGATACCTTTATTCGAATATTGTCACCAAAGAAAGACCGTGGAGTAGCTACCTTAAAAAAGGGTCGTGAGATGTGGAACTATTTTCCTAAAATTAACAAAGTCATCAAAGTGCCTCCTTCTATGATGATGGGTTCCTGGATGGGGTCTGATTTTACTAATGATGATCTGGTGCGCGAGGTTTCACTGGTAAAAGAATATAATGTGCAGATGACAGAATCGAGCGATCAATACCAGCTCGTCTTAATACCTAAAAAAGACACGGTAACCGTCTGGGCACGTATAGACGTTCTGGTAGAAAAAGAAGGGCTGTTGCCGGTAGAGCAAAATTATTTTAATGAAAAAGGTGAAAAGGTACGTAGTATGTACTTTAGTAATGTTCGTGATTTTTCAGGTAAAAAAATACCCGCAACCATGAGTATGGTGCCTCATAACAAAAAAGGGCATAAAACAGAATTTGAATATATTAAACTTGAGTTTAATAACGATATAAATAAGGGTGTATTTACCCTTCGAAACTTACAGAAACGTGTTCAGTAATGTTAATCATAAAACTGGCCTTACGAAATATATTACGTAATCGAAGGCGTAGTTTATTAACGATTTTAAGTATGGGCGGTGGTTATTTTATGCTGTCTTTTATGTTGTCTATGACTGAAGGTAGTTATAGTAATATGATTGATCTGTTTACGCGTGATCATACTGGGCACGTACAGGTTCATAAGGGTAATTACCTTGATCGCCCATCTCTTTTTAAAACTATAAACCAAACAACTTCTTTAATAGAAAGTATTAAAAATAATCCACAGGTTATAGGTGTTACAGCCAGAATATATGGACCTTCTCTTGCGTATGGTAAAAATAAAACATTTCCTGCGAATGTGATTGGCATAAATCCCGAGCTGGAATCTGAAACAACGTTTCTTAAAGAAAAAGTAAATCAGGGTCAATATCTAACTAGCGGAGTGACATCTAACGGTTATTTTCCTGCAATGTTAGGTAAATCACTGGCAAAAAACCTGCATCTGGAAATTGGCGATGAGCTGGTATTAATCTCTCAGGGTGTTGATGGTTCTATCGCCAATGATGTTTTTGAAGTTGTGGCCATTGTCGGCACAGCTGAATCTTTCGAACGTATGAATGTATATTTAAGTATGGATGGTATGCGGCAGTTTCTAAGTATGGGTGATCAGGTTCATGAACTGGCTATTAGTCTTAACCACCAGTCACTTGCCCGGGATTTTTCTAAAAAACTACAGCAAATTTTACAGCAAAATGATTTGCAGGTGAAACCCTGGCAAAAAGTAGAAGAGGTATTTTATAAAAGTATGCAGGCAGATCTAAAAGGTAATTATATTTCAATGGGTATCATTATTTTTATTGTATCTATTGGTGTGTTAAATACCGTACTGATGGGAACACTGGAACGTACACGTGAATTTGGTGTTTTGAAAGCAGTCGGGACACGACCTGCAACAATTTTTAAATTAATTATGCTCGAGTCTTTTTTTCTTTCTATGATCAGCTGTCTGTTGGGGTTGGTGTTTGCCTTGCCGGCAAATTACTGGCTTTCCGTTGTTGGTATAACCATGCCCGAGCCAATCGATATGGGTGGAGTATTATTTGAATCTATGCTTGGAGAAATAAGCTGGTTTAGCATGGGGGTACCTGCACTGGTGGTTGTTAGCAGTACTTTATTAGTGAGCCTTATTCCTGCTGTTCGTGCAGCACGTATTTCACCATTACAGGCATTGCAGGCCGTATGATGCATTTAAACTATTCTCTGGCGCTACGTAATATTTTTCGTAATACGCGACGTACTGCTTTGACGATTTGTCTGATAGCCAGTGGCCTGGCTGCGCTTTTATTTACTGATGCATTTATACGCGGTATGTCTGTTTCAATGATAAAAACCAGTACGGAAACTTTTTTAGGTGATGCGCAAATACATCAACAGGGTTTTAGAGAAGCAAGTGATATTGATATTTATTTAAAAGACAATAACAGCCTTTATCAAAAGCTTGAAAATATAAAACAGATAAAAAGTTATGCACCAAGAATATTAACCGGCGCTATGCTGTCATCATCTGAAAATGTAACCTCAGTGATTGTATATGGCGTTAATGCAGAAAAAGAATCACAGATTAGTAAGTTAAAGCAGGCAATGATAAAAGGACATTATCTGACGGCTAAAAAAGGTGAAATTATAATTGGTGATGATCTGGCTGATTTACTAGAGGTTGATCTGGGAGATCGACTGGTTGTAACGGTATCTCAGGCACATGGAGGAGATTTATCACAGGAGTTGTTTCGGGTGTCAGGGTTATACCACTTTGATGATCGTTTTATGAATAAAGGTTTGGCAGTAATTAATCTGCAGCAGGGGCAGGAAATATTAAATATACAGGGTGTGCATGAGATTGCTCTGCGTTTTAATAATGTACAGCAGGCCAGCGACACCCGCCTTACGTTATGGGCTGAATTAAATAATAAAGAACTGGAAACCTTAAACTGGAGACAGTTGATTCCCCAGTTAAGCAGCATGCTGGATATGAGCCAGTACAGTACATTGATTGTTTCTATTATTATGTCGCTGTTAGTTGCTCTGGGTTTAATAAATTCAATGTTTATGTCTATTTATGAGCGACATCATGAGTTTGGTATTTTACTTGCGGTTGGTACTCGGCCTCGCCAGTTATTCTGGTTGATATTACTGGAAGGTTTTTATATTGGAATGTTAAGTATTATTGCTGGTGTGTTTCTGGGGGGGGTAATCAGTTACTGGAAGTCAGTGACCGGGATAGATTATTCTGGAACCGAGTTTTCAGGTGTCAGCATGAGTGAGCCTATTTATCTTATTATTGATGTTCTGGCTTTTATTAAAATATCTGGTTTTATATTGGCGATAACCGTTTTATCCTGCGTTTATCCCGCATTACACGCTGCACGTTTACAGCCATCATTGGCGATGAGAAAGGCATTGTAATTATGACTCACGTAATTGAAACGAAAAAATTATGTCGAACATTTGGTGAAGGTGAAACACTGGTAAAAGCACTGGATGATGCAAATCTTATAATTGAAGAGGGTGAGTTCACAGCAATTATTGGTCCGTCAGGTTCGGGTAAATCTACCTTGTTGCAACTTATAGGTGGTTTAGATGAACCTACATCGGGTGAGGTTTTTCTGGATAACAAAAATATCAGTAATATGAGTGGAACGGAACTTTCAGATTTTCGTCGTGATCATATTGGTTTTATTTTTCAGGCATATAATTTGATACCCGTATTATCGGCTGAAGAAAATATAGAATATATAATGTTATTACAGAATCTGCCTGCGCAGGAACGGAGTAAACGGGTTAAAGAAATACTGCATGCTGTTGGTTTGCAGGGAAAAGAAAATCGTCGTCCTGCGCAACTATCGGGTGGGCAGCAGCAGCGTGTTGCTGTTGCAAGAGCGATGGTGTCACAACCGAGTTTAATATTGGCGGATGAACCGACTGCTAATCTTGATTCTCATACCGGTGCTGCATTACTTGATATGATGAAAGAATTAAATGAAAAAGAAAATATGACATTTGTTTTTTCTACCCATGATCCGATGATTATGGAAAGAGCTAAAAGAATCATAAAATTACATGATGGCCGTATCATTGATGATGAGAGGCGAAGTGCTTAAGATTATTTATGAATGGTAAATGTGATAATTCCAGATATTTTATTCTACTGGTTCTGTTATTTAATATAGGGCCTATTCAGGCTGTTGATTTTACATATAGTGGATATATTAAATCTTATGCACTTATACAGGATGAAATTGAGTTTGAAAATTCACCTGCTGTAATACCTGACGAGTTTGATAATGGTTATCAGTCACAGAACGCAGTACGGCTTATGGGAAACTGGTTTACAGAAAATAGCGGTAATGTAGAAGTTCATTATGAAATACAACCGGTCTATTATTCTAATACGTCGTTAGTCGGTAGTGCCGGTGGTATAGGTTCAACTTTATCTACGGGTGCAACAATTTACCGATATAAAGATTTAGATGTTGAACTTGATCAATACGGTAATCACATGGTTGTATTTCAAAATCTGGATCGTCTGAATTATCAATATAGTAATGAAACCGGTGATTTCACACTCGGTCGTCAGGTAGTTTCATTTGGTTCTTCACGTTTTATAAATCCGACCGATATATTTATACCCTTTAATATTCAAACCCTTAATCAGGAATACAGGGTGGGTATAGATGCGATACGTTATCAGGCAGCGTTAGGTGATTTTGCAGTTTTAGATACGGGGCTGATTATTGGTGAAGATGCGAAAAAAGAAAACAGCGCATTTTTTATTCGGGGTAAAAATTCATTAAAAGGAAATGATGTTGAGTTGATAGTTATTGCGCTAGACGATGCCTGGTTACTTGGAGGAGGTCTGGAGCGAGCAATTGGTGATTTTGGTTTCTGGTTTGAAACCGCTTATATGGATGTTACTAATGACGTGGTTGAAAATTACTGGAGAACATCCATCGGTTCTGATTATGCATTAACAAAATCTATCATTACTTCAGTTGAGTACCATTATAACGGAGCAGGCAGTGATAACCCTGATGACTATTTACAACTTGTTACACAATTTCCATATCAGAAAGCAGGTGTGTTTTTGTTGGGAGAAAATTATCTGATTCCCGCAGTTTCATGGATTGCCAATCCATTAGTAACAGTGAATGCCAGTGGTTTTATAAATATTGACGATCATTCTGCATTTATAAATGTAGTGTCTGAAGTTAGCTGGACGGAAAATTTATATTCAGATTTTGGAATGTATGTAAGTTATGGTGATGTTCTTGAATCTCAGATATCACCTCAGCAGATCAATTTAGGCTCAGAGTTCGGTTCTTATCCGTTAAGTATATATGCGAGCCTGAGATATTACTTTTAGATTTTTTATATGACTGATCTTTGGAGCACTATCTGAAATAGCTCTATTTTTGCTATTAATATACTATTAAATTATCTTCTATTTATAATTTATCAGTAATTAGGCAATAAAGTCGTATGTTGGTTTTTGATAGCCAGATTTCATTATTATATTAAAAAATAATTCAATTATTAACCGGTGACTCAAGCAGGTATTCATTAATTTTCAGTTTCATTTCAGCTTCATTACATAAGCTTATAAACAATAAACGAGATATGCAGGAGCTGCCATTAGAGCGATGCTTAAGGTGAATACTGATGTTCTAAATTAACAGTTTAATTATTACTTAATTTTGAACAAGTAACCTGATATTAATTTGGAGTATCATTGTAACGATTAGAAACTCGCAGCCGTTAATGTAATATGAACGAATTGAAGGAGTTATGCCATGGACAACTTAAAAGCTTATTCTGTCTGGGATGCCAATATCCGTTGGTTTCACTGGATCAATCTTGTGTGTGTTCTCGGGTTGATTGCTGTGGGTGTGGTTATACTCAATGCAAAGGGGCTTGGTGTAGCCACTGAAGGTAAGATTCTATTAAAAACCGTACACGTCTGGATTGGTTATGTTTTTGCAACTAACCTGCTGTGGAGACTGATCTGGACATTTATCGGTGGCCAATATGCACGCTGGCGATCAATTTTGCCCGGTGGGCAGGGTTATATGAATGAAGTGCAGGGTTATATCGCTGATTTAAAAGCGGGTAGGCCACGTCAGTACCTCGGGCATAACCCGCTCGGTCGTATTGCTGTTACTCTTCTCCTTTGTCTTCTGTTTGTGCAGGCTATCACTGGCCTGGTTCTGGCAGGCACAGATATTTTTTATCCTCCAATTGGTTCGTGGATTGCTAACTGGATAGCTAACCCTGGTGTAGACCCGGCAACTCTCGTGCCCTACGCGAAAGAAATGTATGATCCGGTTGCCTATGATGCAATGCGCTCATTCCGTAAGCCATTTATTACAATTCATTATTATGGTTTTTACATACTACTTGGTTTCGCGCTGGTACATATTCTCGCAGTTGTTATAACTGAATTACGAGAAGGTGGTAATCTTATATCTGCGATGTTTACAGGTAAAAAGATTTTAAGTGAGACACCTGCTGATAAGAGAAAAATAGATTAAAGTGCATAGTCCAGCATATGGGTGATAAGTTTCATTCATATGCTGGCATTCAACCCAGGTTTTTAACCAGAGTTTTATGAAAGATTCCGCTCAAAGAGATAAACAGGTAAGGCGCATAATCCTTATAGAGGGTCTGGCTAATCTGCTGGTTTTAATTTGCAAAATCACTGTCGGCCTTTCTACGGGATCCATGGCAATATTGGCCGATGCGATTCATTCATTAACAGATTTAATCAACAATGTTGTTGCCTGGTTTGTAATACATTTCTCTAGCTTACCCGCTGATCGTGAACATCCATATGGACATAGAAAATTTGAGACGCTGACTGTTTTTGTTTTGGGGTCTATATTAGTGCTGTTAGCTTTTGAGTTAGCTCTCAGTGCTATAAAAAATGAAGAATCTGAAGTCGTGTCCAGTGACATTGAAATTGTTATTATGCTTGGCGTATTAGTGATTAATATACTGGTGACCAGTTGGCAACATATGTGGGCTAAACGACTGAATTCAGATATTTTGCGTGCGGATGCCACTCACACATTTGCTGATGTTCTTATTACCAGTGTTGTCATTGCTGGCTGGCAACTATCTGTCATGGGATATGTATGGGTTGATCGGCTGTGTGCCTTTGGTGTTGCAATTCTTGTTATCTATCTTGCTTACAAGCTGTTTAAGCGTGCAGTGCCAGTGTTATTAGATGAGTATGCTATTGATCCAGATGAATTAAGTTGCATCATAAAAAAGGTTCATGGTGTAAAAAAAGTTTACCGAATACGTTCAAGATGGATTGGAAATGCATGTGCTGTTGATATGGTTATTTCAGTTGATCCATCATTGTCGACTGAAGAGTCACATTCAATTGCTGATAAAATAGAGTCTTTAATTGAAAAAGAATTTGATACTTCAGATATTTCTATACATGTAGAGCCAGATATTTAGCAGTGTGTCTGAATAAAAATGAGTAGAGTTATGAGGTGAAAACCAGACAGTCAATTTCTGCTCTTCTACTGATTGCGCATTGATAATTCATTATGTATGACGGTTATAGAATTAATTATTATCAGTTTGTACAGGTATTGGATAATCAGTGAAGTATTAGTTATGTTTGTGTTTAAAAAAATGTTAAGGCTTTAATACTTTAAGCAAAACATAAACCGCACCCGTTCCGCCGTCTTTGGGTACAGCGCTTACAAAAGCCAGTACTTCAGGAATACTTTGTAACCATTTATTCACCATGGCTTTTAAAATGGGCTGGCTTTCATCTGAGTGATAACCCTTGCCGTGAACAATGCGTACCAGTTTATAAGAATGTTGCTGTGCATGGTCCAGAAATTCCAGTAGTGTTTTTCGTGCGTCGTCGCGACGGTAACCATGTAGATCGAGGTAATCTGAAACCTCTATTTTTCCATTTCGAATTTGTTTTAGATAGGCGTTCTGTATGCCCGGACGTTTGAATTCTAGAAAGTTTTCACATTCAGGTATGAACTCATCGCTTAAGGTGTCAGAAATATTTCTTTCCATCACCGCTTCACGCTTTTTAATGGTGTCTGGTTTGCGTTTCAGGTTGGCCTTGTTAGATGAAAGAGTCTTCACTCCCTGCATCGCTTTACTAAAAAGGCTTTCATCGTCGTCGTTCATTGAGTTTGCTCTGTGAAAATGTTTGTATATTCTATAAAATGTATATATTACCTACTGAGTGAATTCCTGTGCAAATTTTATTAAGCAATGATGATGGTTATCTGGCCCCGGGCCTTGAGGTTCTGGCGACCTGCTTGTCTAAACTGGGAGACCTGTCTGTTGTAGCGCCAGATCGTAATCGCAGTGCTGCAAGTAATTCACTTACATTGTCTCGACCGTTAAATGTTCAAAAAGCGGATAATGGTTTTTATAAGGTAGATGGTACTCCAACAGACTGTGTGCATCTCGCGATTACCGGTATTTTGCAGTCAGAACCCGATATTGTTGTCTCAGGACCCAATGATGGACCGAATATGGGTGATGATGTGCTTTACTCCGGGACCGTTGCAGCGGCAACAGAAGGGCGTTTTTTAGGGTTTCCTGCCATTGCTGTTTCTATGGCTAGTTTTGATCCGCAGCATTTTGAAACTGCCTGTTGGGCGATAGAAAAATTAATTGCTAAATTACAGCAACACCCATTAACCAATGACACTATATTAAATGTAAATGTGCCTGATTTGCCGGTAGAGCAAATTAAAGGTTTTCAAAGCACACGCCTTGGAAATCGACATAAATCTTCAGGGGTTATTAAGCAAATTAACCCTCGAGGTGAATCAGTTTACTGGGTTGGCCCACCTGGTGAAGAGCAGGATGCGGGTGAGGGCACCGATTTTTATGCTGTAAAACAGGGTTTTATTTCAGTTACCCCTTTGCAGATTGATTTAACACGGTATGATAGCCTGCAAAATTTAAATCAATGGCTTACCGAGTTATAAGTCATATAGAACAATATTTAAATCTCTTGATTTTCAATGAGATAAATACAACCAGGTTTTTAAAGTGAATTTATCTGATCCCCGCGTGCAGGGTATAGGCATGACATCCCAGCGGACACGTGATCGACTGGTAGAGCGATTACGCAGTAAGGGAATACAGAATGAAAAAGTGCTGGAGGTTATGCGTTCCATGCCCCGACATTTATTTATGGATGAAGCGATGAGCTCTCGTTCATATGAAGACTCTGCTTTACCTATCGGACATGGACAGACTATTTCCCAGCCATTTATTGTTGCACGAATGACTGAAGTAATACTCAGCCGGGGGATACCGGATGCGGTGCTAGAAGTCGGTACCGGCTCAGGTTATCAGGCAGCAATTTTGTCTCAGTTAGTTCCAAAGGTTTATTCTGTAGAACGTATCGTTGCTTTGCAGACTCAGGCGCGTGAGCGTTACCATATGCTGGGCATACATAACATTTCACTTAAACACTCAGATGGCTCCTGGGGCTGGCCACAACATGCCCCATATAAAGCCATTATCGTCACTGCTGCACCGGAAACGGTTCCTCAGGGTTTGCTCGATCAGCTGGATATTGGCGGTATTATGGTTATTCCAGTAGGTGGTCAACAGGCAGTGCAAAAGTTATTGTTGATAACCCGTGAAGCAGATCAGTTTGTTGAAGAAGAGCTGGATGCCGTTAAATTCGTGCCATTATTAAATGGAGCGATCAGTTGATCTTTGCAGGTTTATATAACAGGGCAATGGGCTGGGCCGAGCACCCGAAGAGGGAACGTTATCTGGTTGGTGTTAGCCTTTTTGAGTCATTTATCTTCCCTTTACCCACTGCGCTCTTAATGATTCCGATGGTAATAGCGACGCCAGACAAAGCGATACGTCTGGCGACGATTACCACCTTGATGTCAGTTTTTGGTGCAGCAATTGGTTACCTGTTAGGTTGGGGTGCAATGAGTGTTATTGAGCCCTGGATAACAGAAATGGGCTGGTTGCCACAACTGGAAAGTGCTCGTCTTGAATTTGTTAAATATGGCGTGCTCGCTGTTGGGATTGGCGCTTTTACACCCGCGCCCTTTAAAATATTTACGATTACTGCCGGCATGCTCTCCATGTCTTTTATTCCATTTCTGCTGGTTTCACTCGTAGGACGAGCCGCGCATTTTTATATGATTGCTTTATTAATGGCCTGGGCAGGTCCCAAAATGGAACCTGTGGTACGTAAATACATCGAATGGTTAGGTTGGGCTGTCATACTTCTGGCGGTTGTTGGTTTTTTAATACACAAGTATATATAAATAATTTGAGATATAAGATCCATAAAATCAGATTTAAATTACTATTAACCATACTGGTTAGCCTGTTATCAGGTTGCGGGGAAATGCCTAAGCGCTGGGACCCGCAGGGTTATACTGTAAAACGTGGCGATACGCTTTATTCCATAGCCTGGCGTTATGAAAAGGATTTTCGACAGGTTGCCGAAATCAATAATATTCAGTCTCCCTATGCAATTTATCCCGGGCAGCGTCTGCGAATGCAGCCAGCAGATAAAGATGGGACGACGACGGATGAAATCAGACCTCAGGTATTAACTGAACCGGAAACCGGTAAGGCTATTGTAATTGAAACGCCTGAAGAGCAAGCAGTTGTAGCCTCGGCAACTGTGAGTAGAAAGAAAGCATCTCATGCAACGGTACAGAAAAATGACACACTGTATGGAATTGCCCGCCGTGAAGGTTATAGTCATCATCAGTTAGCCAGATGGAATCATCTGCAGCCTCCTTATGCATTAAAACCGGGTCAGAAATTACGCCTTAGTCCAACTGCTAATTCTTTAGGCGGTCAATCAACGTCTATTGCCGCGGTTAAGCCGGTAACTAAACCGATTACCAGTTCGTTAAGAAGTACATCAGTGAAAGCTGTGCCAATTACGGCATCTGTAAGTAAAAAGCCTTTACCTGTAAAAGTAGATCGTTGGCACTGGCCTGCTAAAGGTCGAGTCGTTAAAACTTATAAAGCGAATGAGCCATCAAGAAAAGGTATTGGTATTACGGGTAAATCAGGTCAACCCGTTAAGGCAGCTGCTGCAGGCACGGTGGTATACAGTGGTAACGGGCTTATAAATTACGGTAACCTTGTTATTATTAAACACAGTCATTCCTTTTTAAGCGCGTATGCTTACAATCAGTCTTTACTGGTAAAAGAGGGTGATTCTGTAAAGCGTGGTCAGTCGATTGCAAGAATGGGTAAACTGAATAGTAAACCCCAGCTTCATTTTGAGATTCGTCGAAATGGAAAACCTGTGAACCCCCTACATTATCTCCCCAGGTCCTGAAGAAGTTAGTCAAAACCACCCAAATGGGTTAGTTGTCAAATAAAAACAGACAAAAATAGGTAAAATTGGACGAAATATATAAAAAAAGTCATTTATTTCTTGTTTTATGCTTTAATTTGGATTACAAAGGATACATAAGTTAGTGATTTAAATGAACTTATTATTCTTTTCTAATATAACGAGGGACTTATATAAAACAATCTAGACCTAAATTATAATAATCTAGCTCACGTGGGGAGGGCTACATATGACTGCAATTTGTGAAAAAAAACTACCAGAAGAATTAGAGCAAGCAGGACTAAAGGTTGAGGATGATAACCAGGAAATGTGTCTTGACGATATCGTTAAAGATGAGGAACTGGAATCAACTAAAAATATTGTAAAGGAATCAAAAACAGCAGCAAAAACAACAGCTGCTAAAAAGAAATATACTGCAGGAAGCGTTAACAGAAAGGAAATGGATGCAACTCGATTGTATCTTCGTGAAATTGAATTCTCACCATTATTAACTGCGAAAGAAGAAGTTTACTATTCGCGTCTGTCTCGAAAAGGGGTCGGGTCAGCACGTAAGAAGATGATTGAATGCAATCTTCGACTGGTAGTAAAAATAGCTCGTCGCTATATGAATCGTGGTTTAGCATTACTGGATCTGATTGAAGAGGGGAATCTGGGTTTAATCAGAGCAGTAGAAAAGTTTGATCCGGAAAAAGGCTTCCGTTTCTCTACTTATGCAACATGGTGGATTCGTCAGACCATTGAACGCGCGTTGATGAATCAAACTCGTACAATACGCCTCCCCATACATGTTATTAAAGAACTTAATGTTTATTTGCGTGCTTCTCGTAAACTGGAGCAAACAATTGAGCATGAGCCTACGGCTGATGAAATAGCTAAACTGGTTGACCGCCCTGTAGCAAATGTTGAAAAGATGCTGGGTTTACGTGACCGTGTTTCATCTGTTGATGTTCCTGTTGGTAAGGAAAATGACCGCCCACTACTGGAAATTATTCCAGATCAGGCAAATCCTGAACCATCTTCAATTTTACAGAATGAAGATGTAATGGCTAATCTTGAAATGTGGTTAAACCAGTTAGATGAAAAACAACGTCAGGTTGTAGTTCGCCGTTTTGGTTTACATGGTTATGAGCGTACAACACTGGAAGAAGTGGGTCGTGAATTAGGTGTAACACGTGAACGTGTACGTCAGATTCAGATGGATGCACTGCGTCATTTACGCAAAATTCTGGAAAGCCATGGTTTCTCAGAAGAGTTATTGCTTAATGATTAATATCGAATAACTAATAACTATAATCGTTGTATTATTAGGGAGGCTTTTAGCCTCCCTTTTTTATGGGGGTTATCTTAATAATTTTAAGAGTTAGCTAAACTCTATAATATTATTCCAGCTATAACCACTCTATCTTCAGACACCAGTACATTATAGGTTCTGCAGCATGCACCTGAATCCATAAACTCAACGCCTATTCCCAGCTCAATGGCAGTGGCATAACTAGAGGGGTGTGGAAACGTCAGTGATTTACCTGTGCCGATTAAAATAACTTCGGGTTTATGTTGAACTAACTCCTGCCAGTTCTCAGGAGTCAGTTCATCTATATGTTTAATTCCCCAGTCAGCAATGAGCAGGTTGTTGCCAACAATCAGGCTGTTACTGTAAGTCTGGCTGTTAACATCAATTGTATTTTCGGTAAATGAACGAATGACATTGGTACCAATAGCATAATCTTCGCTAAATTTCATTTTTGCCTTTTACTCTTTAATGTCTGTTAATTGATTATACCACCCACATATATCTTACGGGTGTGGAATCTAAAAGCGTTTCCCTATATTATCCATTGCAATTATAGAAACATTACAAGCCAGCATGATCTGGCAGCGGAGTAAAAATACATGCAAGCCGTCAAAATTGGTTTAATGGGCCTTGGAACTGTAGGTGGAGGCACTGCCACGGTTTTAATTAGAAACTGTGAAGAAATAGCACGTCGAGTAGGGCGTAAGCTGGAAGTCGTTCATGCAGCAGCGCGAGATATCGCTGATCAGACTATATTAGATGGTTCAAAAGTTAAGTTATCAGAAGATGCAGCCAGTGTTGTTAATGACCCTGATGTTGATATCGTTGTAGAACTAATAGGTGGTTATTCGCCTGCTAAAGAACTGGTGCTGCAGGCAATTGAAAATGGCAAACATGTTGTTACAGCAAATAAAGCACTTATTGCAATGCACGGCACTGAAATTTTCAAAGCAGCAGAAGCAAAAGGCGTTATTGTTGCATATGAGGCAGCCGTTGCAGGTGGCATTCCTATAATTAAAGCTATTCGTGAAGGTCTGGCCGGTAATAAAATTGAATGGCTTGCGGGTATCATTAATGGTACTGGTAATTTTATTCTGACTGAAATGCGTGATAAAGGCCGTGATTTTGATGATGTGCTTAAAGAGGCTCAGGCTTTAGGTTATGCGGAAGCTGATCCGACCTTTGATGTTGAAGGTATTGATGCTGCGCATAAGTTAACAATACTTGCATCGTTATCATTCGGTATACCTTTACAATTTGATAAAACGTTCACTGAAGGTATCAGCAAAATCACCCGTGAAGATGTTAATTTTGCAGAAGAGCTGGGTTATCGTATTAAACACCTTGGTATTGCACGTAAGACGGATAAAGGTATCGAGATGCGAGTTCATCCGACATTGATTCCTGAAAAACGTTTAATCGCAAATGTTGATGGTGTTATGAATGCTGTTCTGGTTAAAGCCGATGCGGTTGGTTCAACGCTTTATTATGGTGCAGGTGCAGGTGCAGAACCGACTGCGTCAGCTGTTGTTGCTGATCTAGTTGATGTTGCCAGAGCGATGGACTCAGATGTTAATGATCGTGTTGCGATGCTGGGTTTCCAGCCTGCATCTTTACAGGATACGGCAGTAGTATCAGCAGATGATTTTGAAACTTCTTATTATGTTCGTATGCTGGCAGATGATCGTCCTGGTGTACTTGCTGATGTTACTCGAATTTTTGCTGATAATGATATTTCAATTGAAGCGGTTATTCAGAAAGAACCGGATGAAGGACAGACGCGTGCCTGTTTAATCATGATGACATCATTAATTGTTGAGAAAAATATGTCGAAAGCACTGTCTAAAATTGAAGCGTTAGATTCGATTGAAGGTGATGTAGTTAAGATACGTTTAGAACATCTTAGCTAAAAATTTTATAAAATTAACTATGATTAAATCACTCCCTTTGCTTAAAGGGAGTATTAGTTAAAAAGTTAAGGAAACCTGTTAAGTATTTATAGGAATTTCTTTATCTTTAATATTTCGATTAATATCTAGAGAACCGAAACTTCTTTTTGGTTTGCAATGTATAACTTATTTTTAAATAATACTTAATACAACCCGGGATAAATCAAATGAAAATAAAAGCAGCTGTTGCATGGGAAGCGAAGAAACCCCTGTCTATTGAAATGATAGATATTGAAGGTCCTAAAGAAGATGAGGTTTTACTTAAAGTGATCGCATCCGGTGTTTGCCATACTGATGCTTTTACACTATCGGGAAATGACCCAGAAGGGGTTTTTCCTGTTGTTCTGGGACATGAGGGTGGTTGTGAGGTGGTTGAATGTGGCCCTGGTGTTAAAGACCTGAAACCCGGTGATCATGTAATTCCTTTGTATATACCCGAGTGTGGCGAATGTGAATATTGTCATTCACCAAAAACTAATTTATGTCAGTCAATCGCGTCAACTGTCTGGACAGGTTTTATGCCTGACGGAACACGACGTTTTTCTATGAATGGTAAACCCATCTATCACTACATGGGTTGTTCAACCTTTGCCGAATATACTGTGGTACCTGAAATTGCGCTTGCCAAAATTAATAAAGCTGCACCATTAGAAAAAGTCTGTTTATTGGGTTGCGGAGTAACGACAGGTATTGGTGCTGTGATAAATACGGCTAAGGTAGAGGCAGGTTCCACGGTCGCTATATTTGGTCTCGGTGGTATTGGTCTTTCCTGTATTCAGGGAGCGGTTATGGCTAAGGCAGAACGGATTATTGCAATAGATATTAATCCTGATAAATGGCCAATTGCTAAAGCACTGGGAGCGACTGATTTTATTAATCCGAATGAATTAAGTGGCAGTGTAACTGAAGCTATCGTTGAAATGACGAATGGTGGAGTAGATTATTCGTTTGAATGCATTGGTAATGTTCATGTAATGCGTGAAGCGCTTGAGTGTACGCATATGGGCTGGGGTGTTTCAACTGTGATTGGTGTGGCGGGTGCAGGGCAGGAAATTTCAACGCGACCATTTCAACTTGTAGTAGGGCGCACATGGAAAGGTTCTGCGTTTGGTGGTGTTAAAGGGCGTACTGAATTACCCGGTTATGTTGATCGTTATATGAGTGGTGAAATTGAGCTGGATAAAATGGTCACTCACAGTATGCCGTTAGAAGATATTAATCGTGCTTTTGATTTAATGCACAGTGGTGAAAGTATTCGTTCAGTTATTATCTTTTAGAGATTTATAAATGAAAAAAATTGAAAGTGTTAAAGAATTCGGTGGCTGGTTAAATCGTTATGAGCATCAGTCTGAAAGCTGTCATTGTAAAATGATTTTTTCAGTTTATTTACCGCCACAGGCAGAAACTGAAAAAGTACCGGTTGTATACTGGTTATCAGGTCTTACCTGTACAGATGATAATGTAAGAACAAAAGCAGGTGCACAGCGTTATGCAGCTGAGTTAGGTCTGGCTCTTGTTATGCCGGATACCAGCCCTCGTGGTGATGATGTTGCTGATGAAGCAGAGCGTTATGATCTGGGAAAAGGTGCCGGCTTTTATGTTAATGCGACTGAGTCTCCCTGGTGTGATCATTACCAGATGTATGATTATGTGACAAAAGAGCTACCTGCATTAATTGAAAAAAATTTACCCGTATTAAAAAATGTAAAATCTATTTCTGGTCATTCAATGGGTGGACATGGCGCTTTGATATGTGCGTTAAAAGAAAAAAATGCCTATCGTTCTGCGTCTGCTTTTTCACCTATCTGTCACCCTGTTAAATCTCCCTGGGGTGAAAACTGTTTCAGTGCTTATCTGGGTAAGGATAAAAATCTGTGGAAAACTTATGATGCTACAGAATTAGTAAAAGCAGGCGCTAACCTTATACCTGTGTTAATTGATCAGGGTACTGATGATGAGTTTCTTGCAGAGCAATTATTTCCTCAGGATTTACAGGCTGCATATGAAGAACAGAATGCTCAGATTACCTTACGAAAGCAGGAAGGTTACGATCACAGTTACCATTTCATCTCTACTTTTATTGGCGAACATCTTGCGTATCATGCAGAAGCTTTAAAAAAATAAAACTATTTTATTTTGTGAGTATTCCAGATGAAACGTTTAATATTTTGAATTCATATAGTTGTTAAATAAATCGCTCCAGTTATCGGGCATATCTATATTGTGTTCTTGCTGGAGTATCTCAATATATTCTTTTCGTGCAATCATTTTTGCACCCAGGCGCTCCAGGTGTTCTGTATATACCTGGGAATCAATTAATTTAAAACCGTTGTTGATTAAAAACTGACAAAGATGAACCAGTGCTATCTTGGATGCATTGCTTTCCCTGCTGAACATTGATTCTCCACAAAATATCTGTCCCGTGTGAATGCCATAAAGGCCACCAACCAGCTCATCACCACTCCAGCACTCAACGCAGTGTGCGTGTCCTGCATGATGCATGTCGATATAAGCCTGACGCATTTCATCTGTAATCCATGTGCCCGGTTGATCTTTGCGGGGCTGATTACCGCATAGTGAAATAACCTGCTCGAATTCTGTATCCATGCGGATTTCGAATTTATGATTACGTACGTTTTTAGCCAGACTACGACTTATTTTTATCTCTTCTGGAAATAAAACAAAACGTGGATCAGGGGACCACCATAAAAGAGGCTCTCCCGGGCTGTACCATGGAAAGATGCCGTTTTTGTATGCTCTTGTCAGTCGTTCTATCGAAAGATCGCCACCGGCCGCTAATAAACCCTGTGGTTCATCCAGTGTTGTTTCTACATCAGGGAAGTTCGCAGATGATTTGGGGTCTAACCATTGTAATGAGATCATCTGTAAAGTTTAAGAGAACTGCTACAATCAGACAATAACTATATTAATTCAGGTAAGTTAAATGCAGGAAAAATCTCTGGCAGAACTCTATGTTCTTATGGTGGAGCCATCTAAATCACAGGCTAAATTTATACATCGTGAATTGAAAGCTGCGGGTATTACTCATTTTGATATTGCAATTGATGGTACGTCAGCAATGGAAACTATGTCTCAATTTAAACCTGATCTAGTTATAAGTGCTATGTATTTACCAGATATGACAGCAACAGAGCTGGTTCATAGTATGCGTGAAGATAAATATCTCACTGATGTATCATTTATGCTGATATCCAGTGAAACCGGTTTTGATTCTATTGATCCAATAAGGCAGGCTGGCGTTACCGGTATTTTACCCAAGCCATTTAGCTCTGATCAGTTAAAAAGAGGATTATATAATACACTGGATATTCTTATTCCTGATGAACTGGATCTGGGAGAGTTTAATGCTGAAGACCTAAAAGTATTGATTGTAGATGATAGTACGATGGCCAGAAATCATATTAAACGAGTTCTAAAAGGTCTGGGTATAGCAAATTTTACAGAAGCAGATGATGGTGCGAATGCAGTGCCTTTACTTGAAGAACATTTTTTTGATTTTGTTGTTACGGATTACAATATGCCCAAAATGGATGGTAAGGAATTATTAAGTCACATTAGGAGTAGTAGTAATCAACGATCAATACCGGTTTTAATGGTTACATCTGAAGGTAATCAGGGGAATTTAGCCGCTGTCGAACAGGCGGGTGTATCAGGCATATGTGATAAACCGTTTGAAAGTGATACGGTTAGGGCTTTGATACAGAGAATGATGGCCGATGTTTAAGGCATAGCCGTAAGTCTGAAGTCATTAGTCTTAATTCAATAGTAGGCTTCAGCTATTAACCTGATAAATAGTCATGTTTCTGTTTTATCAAAACTAGATGTAGACTACAAGCCAGCAGTATCTCTACAGATCAGTTTAAAGGGCTTACGACTAAAGACTTCTGACTTACGACTATCTTTAATATACAATTCTCCTCGTTATTAAAAACCAGACTTAATTCAAAATAATGCGCAAACACATCGAGACATCCAGCCGTTGGCTTATTTCACATAAAGACTGGAAAGCAAATCTGGTGTTTATGCTGGGTGGTGCCGCTGTTGGTCTGGTTGCTGTCTTCATGGCGGTATCAAGTGACTGGGCTAATCATACTTTTTTTCACATGGTTGAAAAAAACAGTTATTTTCCTTTTATTGTTTCACCTCTCGGTTTGATTTTAATTGTTTATCTCACGCGAAAATATTTTCCCGGTGCAGAGGGAAGTGGTATACCTCAGGTTGTTGCAACACTTGAACTTGGTCACGAGAAAGAGCGCAGTGTTTTATTAACCATGCGCATTGCATTTGGCAAAGTCATGTTATGTATACTTGGTTTATTAAGTGGTGCCTCAATTGGTCGGGAAGGACCGACAGTTCATGTTGGTGCGGCTATTATGTTTTCTTTAAGACGCTTCGTTCGTTTTCGAATGTATGATATGGAGAGGGTATTAATAATAGCAGGTGGAGCAGCGGGTGTTGCGGCTGCATTTAATACACCTTTAGCCGGTATTGTTTTTGCGATTGAAGAATTAAGCCGGTCATTTGAAGTGCGCACCCGGGGTTTAATGTTAGCGGGTGTAATGGTTGCAGCCATTGTTGCTATCGCAATTTTAGGTGATTACACTTATTTCGGCAGTACCAGTGCAACGATTGATCTAGAAAATGCAGTTATTCCTGTGCTTGTTTGTGGCATTGTTTGCGGCTTACTGGGTGGCGTATTTAGTTTAATGTTAATTCACGGTAGTCGCCTCGTGTCTCCATTTAGAAATCAGAACCCGTATGTTGTAGCCGGTTTATGTGGTTTAGCAATCGCTTTTATTGGTTTCTCTTCAGGGCATCTAACCTATGGAAGTGGTTACGAAGAAGCTAAATCTATAATGAATAATACCGGCGAAATAGGTGCTGAATATGGTTACTTAAAATTGCTGGCAACTTTTGTATCATATCTGAGTGGAATACCCGGTGGAATATTTGCACCATCGTTAGCAACAGGTGCAGGAATAGGTGTTCATATTTCGGAATGGTTGGTTAATTACCCGTATGGTGCAATTATTCTTTTTGCAATGGTAGGTTATTTTGCAGGTGTTGTTCAGGCACCAATAACTGCTTTTGTGATTGTAATGGAAATGACAGATCAGCATGAACTGATTATGCCGTTAATGGTAACTGCCTTCATTGCAACGGGAATTTCTAAATCAATATGTAAGACGCCAATTTATACAACATTGGCAGATAATTTTTTACCGGATGATAAAAAAATATTTGGTAAAAAAGAATAATCAGAGAATCGCTGGTTATTTAAATGGAGAAGCGGCTATTAGATCCTGCCCGTAACTTTCCATTGCACTGGCTTCCATCTGAAGATGTTGCTTTATGATTCTGCTGAATTCAGGATGAAATACCTGATGTGCTGACCAGGTTTTGACGGGTAAAAAACCACGTGAAATTTTATGCTCTCCCTGAGCGCCTGGTTCAAAAGTTTTCAGGCCATGTTTTATACAATACTCTATGCCTGTGTAATAACAGACTTCAAAATGTAAACTGTCATACTCATCGTAACATCCCCAGTGTCTTCCATATAAAGTGTCTTTGCCTTTTATGCAGATAGCCCCCGCAACAATATTGTTTTCATGATAAGCAAAAATAATGACTAGCGTGTCTGCAATGGATTTAAAGAAATCCAGACTAAGAGTAGGTGAGCCAGATTTTTTTGCAAAGGTTATCTGGTAAAAATAGTAAATTTTTTCCCATTCAGAATTATCAAGTTCTGTTCCATTAAGGGTTTTAATGATGATTCCCTGATCGGTTACTTTTCGTCTTTCCTGTTTTATATTTTTGCGTTTTTTCGATTTTAATGTACTTAAAAAATCATCAAAATCCTGATAATGACTGTTTTTCCAGTGGAACTGGTAATCAAACCTGTTCAGTTCTGTGTGTTGTAAAAGTATATTGAAATCATCCTCAAGGTTAAATAACCAGTGTGTGCCTGAATAATTGTTTTTTTCGGAAAAATTCAGAGCAAATTTTACCAGTGTGTTTTTTATTTCACTGTTGTTGTCTTTAGCCAGAATTCGAGGTCCCTGACAGGGGGAGTAGGGGATAGAAATGACCAGTTTGGGGTAGTAGTTAATTCCTGAGCGTTGATATGCATCAGCCCAGGCCCAGTCAAATACAAACTCACCATATGAGTTATGTTTCTCGTAAGCGGGCATTGCGCCTATTAGTTCATTGTCATCTGAATGAATTAGAAAATATTTTGGAAACCAGCCAAATTTTTCAAGGCACTGGCCTGTTTCAAATGCGAGAAGGAATTTGTGTTGAATGAAAGGGTTGTCATCACCGGCTAAGGCATTCCATTGATCTGCTGGTATGTCTTGAAGTGATTTAGCTATGCTGAGTTGCATGGGTGCATCCATCGTCAGCTAAAGCTAACTCCTACAGATAAGCTCTTTGTAGGCGTTAGCTTTGTTCGCGACTGATTTAATCTTCCAGTTCGTCCAGAAATTTCTCAGCATCTAATGCGGCCATGCATCCTGCGCCCGCAGATGTTACTGCCTGTTTGTAAATTTGATCTGCTACGTCACCTGCAGCAAAAATACCGGGAATAGATGTGGCTGTTGCGTTGCCTTTGTTTCCAGCATTAACAGTAATGTAACCGTTATCCATTTCTAACTGATCTGTAAAAATACTGGTATTAGGTTTGTGTCCAATAGCAATAAATACACCGGCTAAATCGATGTCTTTAGTGCTGTCATCTTTGGTGCTTTTAATTCGTATGCCGGTCACACCTGTCTTATCACCTAATACCTCATCAAGTGTGCTATCCCATGCAATGGTTACATTGCCATTTTCTGCACGTTCTTTTAAACGATCAGCAAGTATTTTTTCTGAGCGGAACTGGTCACGTCTGTGAACAATGGTTACATGGTCTGCTATATTGGCTAGATATAGTGCTTCTTCAACAGCGGTATTACCACCGCCTATTACGGCTACATTTTGGCCTTTATAGAAAAAACCATCACAGGTAGCACAAGCCGATACACCTTTGCCTTTAAATGCTTCTTCTGACTCCATACCTAAATACATTGCACTTGCGCCTGTAGCAATAACCAATGCATCACAGGTGTATTCAAATGAATCACCGGTTAATTTAAACGGACGTGAACTTAAGTCGGTCTTGTTTATGTGATCAAAAATAATTTCTGTGCCGAATCTTTCAGCGTGTGCTTTCATGCGCTCCATTAATTCCGGGCCCTGTACGCCTTCATTATCACCGGGCCAGTTATCCACTTCAGTTGTTGTGGTTAATTGTCCGCCCATTTCCATGCCGGTAACTATTACCGGGTCAAGGTTGGCGCGTGCAGCGTAAACTGCAGCAGAGTAGCCCGCAGGGCCTGAGCCCAGAATCAGTAGTTTGCAATGTTTGGTTTCGCTCATGAACATCTCCAGAAAAGCGGGTTATATAAATTTGCCGATATTCTAGCAAATCTTTCTTAAGTAATCCTTAGTCTTAAATAAAAGTCATAAGTTTAAAATAATATGAGATTCGTATGATAAGTGCGAAATAGTCGTTTTTGACTTAAGTCTTACAACTTACGGCTATAATTAAAGGATGAAGATTGGAATCCCGAAAGAAAGTAAAGTGCTTGAAGGTCGCGTCGCGCTCATTCCTGAAGCCTGTGCATCATTGGTACGTCAGGGGAATGAGTTATTTATGGAGTCGGGAGCCGGTGAGCTTAGTGGTTATAAAGATGAGCAATACATTGCTCATGGTGTGGTTATTAAGTCGACAGCAGTTGAGTTATTCGCTTCTGCCTGTTTAATCGTTAAAGTAAAAGAGCCGGTGGATCAGGATCTGCAGTATTTACGCAAAGATCATATTTTATTCTGTTATCTTCATCTGGCAGCGAATTTAACTTTAACTCAGCGACTCTGTGAAATTGGCTTAACGGCTATCGCTTTTGAAACAGTAACGGATGGTTCTGGACGACTTCCACTTCTCAAGCCGATGAGTGAAATTGCCGGAACTCTGGCAATCCAGATTGGCACACATTTACTGCACCAGCCACAGGGGGGTAAAGGTTTAATGCTGGGTGGTTTATCTATGACCGAGCCCGGGCATGTTGTGGTACTAGGTGCTGGCGTCGCGGGAAGCGCTGCTGCCAGTCAGGCTGCAGCAATGGGGGCCAGAGTGACCCTGATTGATCGAGATGAGTCACGTTTTGAAAAATTATCTCGTCAGTATCAAAACATCAGTGGTGAATTATCTTCTGAAATTAGCATTGCTAAAGCGGTTAATGAGGCTGACTTACTCGTTGGTGCCGTGTTATTACCAGGGTTGCACGCACCGAGACTCGTCTCAGAGTCTCAGGTCAAATGCATGCAGCCCGGCAGTGTTATTATTGATATATCGGTTGATCAGGGCGGATGCATAGAAACGATTAAACCGACTAATTATAGTGAGCCGACATATTTTAAACATGATGTTTTGCACTTTGGCGTGACAAATATGCCCGGAGCGGTACCCAGAACGGCGTCACAGGCATTATCAGCGGTTATTTTGCCCTATGTACAGTGTTTATGTGAAGACAACTGGCAATTAGATAAAAACCTGCAAAATGGCATAAATGTGCGTCATGGTGAAATAGATAACCCCTTGATTAAGCAAGCATTAAAACAATAAGCCATAGTTTGGATCAAGCTGTTATAATCTGTATTATTATAATAAATAGTAATTAACGATCAGATTTCTCTGCTTAACTGTATAAGGGCATAAAACATTGGCACAGGCGCGCCGCAAAAAAAATGAAAAACAGCATTCAGGCCTTACCATTCACATTAATCGTGGATTACGTGAAGCGGCCCTGTTCATACTGCTAGCAATCTCACTATTCATTTTAACTGCTTTAGTTACCCATAGTATTCAGGATCCGAGTTGGTCTTACTCGGGGCCCTCTTCCAGTATTAATAATATGGCAGGTGTTGTTGGCGCCTGGTTTTCAGATGTTTTATATTCTCTTTTTGGTTATCTGAGTTTTTTATTTCCTGTGATGATTGCTTATAGTGGCTGGTTAGTCTTCAGAGAACGTACAGATGAGGGTGACATCAATTATCAGGTGCTGGGAATTCGCTGGGCCGGCTTTTTTATGACACTGGCTACGGGCTGTGCTTTAACCAGTTTACATTTTGTTATTCCAGTAGACACCCTGCCAGTTGATGGTGGTGGTATTTTGGGCCGCTGGATAGGTGATGGCATGGCCGGGGCGCTGGGTGTACTGGGGTCAACCCTTATACTACTGGCAATATTCCTTGCTGGAATTACTGTTTTTACAGGTCTGTCATGGATTAATCTGATGGACCTGATAGGTGATGCATTACTGAAATCCTTCGAATGGATACAGGCTAAAATCCTCACTTATAGAGAAGTTCGGGAAGAGAAAAAAGAAGGTGAGATCGCACGTGAAACCAGAGAAAAAGCGGTTAAAGCAGACACCAAAAAGAAAGAAGCTCGTAAGAAACCCGTTCGTATAGAGCCGGTTATTAATAAAGTTGAAGTGAGTGAGCGACATTCGAGAGAAAGCCAGATTTCATTATTTGATGACGCGTCTTCAGGTGATACAGAACTTCCTCCATTACGTTTACTAGATGAAGCTATAAGATCGGGTAAAGGTTTATCAACAGAATCTTTAGCTGCTTTATCCCGGTTAGTTGAAATAAAACTTAAAGATTTTAATATCGACGTAGAGGTCGTGGCGGTTCACCCTGGCCCGGTTATTACCCGTTTCGAAATGGAACCGGCGCCGGGCATTAAAGCCAGTAAAATCACCGCATTATCTAAAGATCTTGCACGTTCTTTATCAGTTCAGTCGGTACGTGTGGTAGAAGTTATACCTGGAAAGACCTGCGTTGGTTTAGAAATACCAAATGAACATAAAGAGATTGTTTCATTAAGTGAAATCTTAATGTCTAAAGCTTATGACAAAGCCGGCTCTGCATTAACTGTCGCATTAGGTAAAGATATTTCGGGTCAGCCGATGGTTGCAGATCTGGGTAAGATGCCTCACTTACTCGTTGCGGGTACAACGGGTTCAGGTAAATCAGTTGGTATTAACACCATGCTGATTAGTCTGTTATATAAAAGCTCACCCGAAGAGGTTCGCCTGATTCTGATTGACCCTAAAATGTTAGAGTTAAATGTATATGATGATATTCCGCATTTGTTAACACCGGTTGTGACGGATATGAGTGAAGCGGCCAATGCGCTGCGCTGGGCGGTGGGTGAAATGGAAAATCGTTATAAGTTAATGGCGTCATTGGGTGTGAGAAATATAACCGGGTATAATCGTAAAGTCACAGAGGCAATAGAAGCGGGTGAGCCAATCAAAGATCCGCTTTTTGTTAAAGACGAATTACTGGGTGGTGATGCGGAAGCACAGGATTTAAAAGCACTGCCATTTATCGTTGTTGTGGTTGATGAGTTTGCTGATTTGATTATGGTTGTTGGTAAAACCATTGAGCAGTTGATTGCGCGATTAGCACAAAAAGCGCGGGCATCTGGTATACATTTAATACTCGCAACCCAGCGTCCTTCGGTTGATGTTATTACTGGTTTAATAAAATCCAATATACCAAGCCGTATAGCATTTCAGGTTTCATCTAAAGTTGATTCTAGAACTATACTGGATCAAATGGGAGCAGAGCAGTTACTTGGGCACGGTGATATGTTGTTTATGAATGCCGGTAGTAGCATTCCCGAACGAGTTCACGGTGCTTTTGTAGATGATCATGAAGTGCATGCGGTATGTGAACATGTGCGTAAACAGGCCAAACCAAATTACATCTCAAATTTAATTGAAGATAACAGTGATGTTATCAGGTTGCCAGGTGAAGGTCCGTCACAAACAGAGTCTGATGCAGAAAGTGATGTGTTGTATGATGAAGCGGTTCAAATAGTAACCGAATCGGGTAAAGCATCAATTTCTTATGTTCAACGTCGATTAAAGATTGGTTATAACAGGGCCGCTCGTATGGTCGAGCAGATGGAAGTATCGGGTGTAGTAAGTGCAATGCAGTCAAATGGGCAGCGTCAGGTAATAGCGCCTCCACCACCGGAACTTTAACTGTAAAATATAATCAATATAAGTAATTACGTAGTTTAGCCTGTACAGGTGCTACAAAAAATAAACAGGTTAAAATAAGAATGTTAAAAAAGTTTTTTTCAATATGTTTGCTGCTAAGTAGTTTAACGCTTAATGCAGAAGAAATTCCCGCTCAGATAGAGCTTGAAAAATTTCTTGATAATACAAAAAGTCTATCTGCCCGTTTTCAACAAAAATTAGTTGATAAATACGGGTATTTGTTACAACAATCAGCGGGCAGTTTAAGTATGCATCGTCCGGGTAAATTTCACTGGGATTATATTCTGCCTTATCCGCAAAAGATTATATCTAATGGCAAAAAAATCTGGATGTATGACTCAGAACTGGAACAGGTAAATGTACGCCCATATGATCAGGTGTTGGCTTCATCTCCCGTTAATTTACTGGATAAAAATCAGAAGCTGGATATAGAATTTATTGTGCAAGCTATGCCCGAAGATCATGGCCAGAGCTGGATTAAGCTTATTCCAAAAAATCCTGAAAGTGACTTTAAGGAAATGCAGATAGGCTTACAAAATAGCGCTATTAAAACAATGCGTTTTATAGATAATTTTGAACAGCAAACAGAAATCGAATTTGAACAACTGGTAGTTAATCCTGAATTTGAAGTCTCTTACTTTGAATTTGATGCTCCAAAAGGAACAGATGTTGTTGGTGACTTTTAAAAGTGAATTTTAATGTTTTCTCGTTAAGTAATAGCAGTTAGTAAATTTCACCATCCCCGAATAGTAATGAAATATTATGTCTGATAATGAATTCCGCCCATTAGCTGACCGTATCAGACCTGAAAATCTGGATGACTATCTTGGGCAAAGTCATATTCTCGGTAAAGATAAACCTCTACGTGTGGCTATTCAAACCGGTAAGTTACATTCAATGATTTTCTGGGGGCCTCCAGGCACAGGAAAAACAACTCTCGCCAGATTGATCTCAAATTATTCCAATGCTCAGTTTTTATCAGTCTCTGCCGTTTTATCAGGTGTCAAAGATATCCGTGCAGCTATAGATAAAGCTCACCAGTATTACGATGTTTATCAGAAACCCAGTATTTTATTTGTAGATGAGGTTCATCGTTTTAACAAATCTCAGCAGGATGCTTTTTTACCTTTTGTAGAAGATGGAACAGTGAGTTTTATCGGTGCTACAACTGAAAATCCATCGTTTGAATTAAATAATGCATTATTATCGCGTTGTAAAACGTATGTATTGAAATCTATTCAGCCTGAGGAAATGACACAGTTACTGAAAAGGGCATTAGAGAATAAAGAACATGGGCTGGGTGCTAGTGAAGTAAGTATTAATGAAGATATGTTGCAACTCATAGGTGCTCAGGCAGATGGAGATGCACGAAGAGCTCTTAATTTTCTGGAAATTGCGGTAGATCTTGCATCAGAAGAAAATGGTCGGCTCACAGTAAATGAAAACATTATTCGTGAAGTAACATCACAAACCTTGCGTCGGTTTGATAAGGGTGGTGATTTATTTTATGAGCAAATATCCGCTATGCATAAGTCTGTACGGGGAAGCAACCCTGATGCTGCACTGTACTGGATGTGCAGAATGCTTGATGGTGGGTGTGATCCGATTTACCTGGCTCGAAGAGTTGTGCGTATGGCTTCGGAAGATATCGGTAATGCTGACCCCAGGGGACTGGAGATATCCTTAAATGCCTGGCATACCTATGAAAGATTAGGTAGTCCGGAAGGTGAGCTGGCACTAGCTCAGGCAGTAAGTTATCTGGCCTGCGCACCAAAATCCAATGCAGTATATATGGCTTATAAAGCAGCTATGCAACTGGCCAGAGAGAGCGGTTCAATGGATGTACCTATGCATATTAGAAATGCGCCAACTAATCTAATGAAAGACATGGGTTATGGAAAAGATTATCGATACTCACATGATGAGAAAGATGGTTTTTCGGCAGGGGAGACTTATTTTCCAGATGAGTTAGGTGAGCAGGAAATATACCATCCAGTAGAACGTGGTCTGGAAATTAAAATAAAAGAAAAACTGGATTATTTACGCTCTCAAAATAAAACAGGAAATAAATAGTATCGTTATGCTCGTAAGCTCTTGCCGGGAATCCAGTGACTCTAAATTAATTTAAGTTATTATATTTTCTAGAGAATTATTTGCAGATGAAGATATAAAATAGTTAATTTTTATGAAAATAAATATAATTATATGAACAAAAAAACAATTCCAACTTTAGGTGTGGCTTCCTGTATAGGTGGGCCATCATATACCTGTTCAACAGGCCCTGCAGTATTAAACTCATCAGAGTATAGCTCTGTCCTGTCAAATGTAGATTTACAATGGGAGTCTCTGCTTGAAGTTTCAAATGAAAACAAAAATTCTTTAAATATTTTAAAAAAGCAAAGTCATGTAATTAGTCAGTTTACACAGGAACAGTTTGAAGAAGAAAAACCATTTTTAGTGCTGGGCGGGGATCATTCAATAGCAATTGGTACCTGGGCAGGTATCATGAACCAGTTACCACCAAATTCTACCTTTGCCTTGATCTGGATAGATGCCCATATGGACGCGCATACGCTTGACTCATCACCTTCGGGTAATCTACATGGTATGCCTGTATCAGTGCTACTTGGAGAAGCTGAGTTTGAATTACAGAACTGTTATCCTTCTCAACGTTGTATTGATGGCAGAGATTTGTACCTGTTTGGAATAAGAAGTTACGAAGCTGAAGAGCTGGTATTATTAAGTAAAAATAAAGTGAATGTTTTTGATACCGTTAGAATAGAAAAAGACGGTGGAACCAGGAAAGTATTAGAGGAATTAACTAACACAATATCAAGGTGTTATGATTATTATGCAATTAGCCTTGATCTTGATGCTATAGACCCCTTAGATGCACCTGGTGTTGAAACAAGAGAAAATACAGGTTTAAGTGCAAAAAATTTACTAAACGCATTTAATGATATTGATTTTGGTAATAAATTTATAGGGCTTGAAATTGCCGAGTTTGATCCAGATAATGATATGCAACAAAAAACCGAAAAGTTGGTATACGAAATAATAAATTCTATTTGTAAATAAGGTTTTAGTCTGTTCCCATAATTTCCTGAACGGACTTGATTAGATAATCATTTTTAATTGGTTTACTCAGGTATTTTTTGCAGCCTAGTTCTAATGCTTCCTTTTCACCAACCTGTTTATTGTAACCACTACATAATATGATTGGTATATCAGGCGTAATTTTAAAAATTTTCTGAATCATTTCTGTGCCTGTCATGTCGGGCATAGTTTGATCGGTTATGATCAGGTCAAAGTCATTCGGGTTATTTGTGATGATTTCAACTGCTTTTAAACTACTAGTGGTGATTGTGGTTTTATAATTATGTTTTTCAAGTAAGTCCTGCATAAAATAAACGACCGCTTCTTCATCGTCCACAATTAAAATATGATGGCTCTTTTTGTTATCAATAACTGGAGTTGTTTTGGGTTTATTAATGGTTGTTGATGTCTCGTTTTTTAAATAAGGTGGTATAAACAGGCTAAAAATCGATCCTTTCCCTGTTTCAGTTTGAACAACAATATGTGACTTATGTTTGTGCAGTATGCCATGAACAATTGATAAGCCCATGCCTGAACCCTCACCAAAAGGTTTGGTTGATTTGAACGGGTCAAAAATATTTTCTAGTAAATCTTTTTCAATACCTGTGCCTGTATCACTTACCGAGAGTTTTATATACTCACCTTCAATCTTTTCCTTGCACGAACTGCATATTTGTTTTTCGATGTTTACACTGGTGAGATTTATGCTGAGATTACCTTTTCCATGCATAGCATCGCGAGCATTAATGCATAAATTCATTAATATCTGATGCATTTGTGTGTTATCCATCATTACTGATGGTATGTTTTCGTCGGCTTCTATTTCAAGATGTATGCTTGAAGGCATTGTTGGGCGAATTAATGTGGTAACTTTGTGGATTAGTTCAGTCAGGTTGATCGCTTGAGGGTTACCCGGTGCGCTTCGACTAAAGGTAAGAAGTTGTTCGACCAGATCATGGGCTCGTTCACCTGCGTTGGTAATGTTTTTTATGTATTTTAATGGTTTAGGATCTGATGATTTTTCAAGATAGCCTGATAATAATTCAGAATAACCAAGGATACTGGCAAGCATATTGTTGAAATCATGTGCAATGCCACCGGTTAACTGGCCGATGGCTTCCATTTTCTGTGACTGCTGTAATTGGTGTTGTAAGCGAGTGTTTTCTTCTTCAGTTTCTTTTTTATATGAAATATCTCGTATGATGCCTATGAAACCCAGCAATGATTCATCTGGCAATCTAACTGCACCCCCCATTGTTTCACCTGGGAAAATAGAACCATCTTTTCGTCGATAGTTTATTTCATAAACATTTGGTCTTGAGTTGGCATTAATATTATAACGTTTTTTGCCCTGAATATTATATTCTTCAGGTACTGCGTATAAAATTTGAGTTGTTTTGCCTTTTATTTCGTCAAGGCTGTAGTCGAAATATTTTGTGAAAGCGGTATTGGTCTGTATGATCCTTCTCTCATGATCAACAAAAACGATAGCGTCTGTGATTGAGTCAAACATGGCGCTAAACTTTGCTTCACGCTCAGTAAGTGTATGCTGGCTGTTAAAGAGATCAGTGTAGGTGTTGTATATGCTTTCTGACATGAAGTTAATTGATTCTGCAAGCCGTTCAATTTCATCATTTTTGAGTAAAATATTTTTTTCTCGATCAAGTGATAAGGGTTTTACTTTTGAATTTAATTTTATTTTTTCTGCATGGCCTGTGATTTTTTCTATATGACGGGTCACTAGTGAATAGAATATTAACAGTATAAATATACTGACTAAAAAGGTTTTAATTGCCTGTGTAATCAGAATGATTACGACAGTATTAATGAGGTGTTGATACAGGTTCTCTTTCGTAGCAATAATTTTTATTTTGCCAATTTCGGTTTCTTTATTACGATATTTCTGTTTTAGGTCTATTGTCTCACGTATGGTGTCTTCTGTGTTTACCTCTCCAGATTTTGCAATTATCTTATTGTTTTCATCCGTTAGCTCGACATATATAATATCGGTAATGCGAGTTAGGCCGTTAAGTTGAATCTCAACGGACGAGTAATCCATTGTCCATAAAGACTGTTTAATTGAATCAATGTTCGTTAATTTTATCTGGTCAATTCGCTGGTGTAGTGTTTCGATGCCGTCTTTATAATCCACGTACAGGTGAATGCTCGTTAGACAAAGCGTGACTACTGAGCTGAATAATACGATGTACAGTACTAATGTTCTGGATATTTTACTTTTAAGATGTTTCAAATGTTAGCCAGTCAGTTATTGTCTGAGTTTTTTAATTAAATCGTTATATAATTTTTCTATAGTTCCGTCATCGTTCATTTGTCTGAAAATTTTGTCAAATACCGGAATTAGTTCTTTATGTTTATTGTGAAGCATTAAGTAAAGTTGTCTCTCAACTAAGGGAGGCTCTATCGCTGTTATTTTATCAAGTTTGAGTGATGAAATCGATTTTAAACCACTTAAGTATCCCATTACACCAAAATCTATTCGTTCAAGCTCAAGCATATTAAACATTTGCTCAGGTGTAGTTACAATATGTGTTTCAGCAGGATTAACATCTTTTATCCTGATTACAGCAATTTTCCACCCAGCTACTGTTCCAACTGAAAAAGGTTTTAAATCTTCAAATTTTTCTATATGGCTATTGTTATGTTTTGTAAAAGCACTAAAACGAGCTGAAAAAAAACTCTCATTAATGGGTAGTAGATTATTATATTCCGATGCTATAACAGCGGGTATACGACAGCATTCTCCATCATTTAAACCCTGATTTGCCAGTACGAGAGAGCGTTCTGCTGGTAATGTTTCAAATCTGATAGAAATATTATCTAAACGCTTGTCGGCCTCTGTTAATACGCTTGCATAGAAATCAGATACAGGTGGTGTAAATCCGGTAGTAATATACAGGTTTATCTCTGAATACGTTGGAGTGGTATTCAGAGTAAGCAGTAATGTACTAATAATTAAGAAGATTTTTTTCATCTTAACTCCATGGATTGATTTTTTCGAGGTGGAGAGGAGATAATTGGCATCTGCATCGTTGCGAATATGGCTCATACCAATTATAGCTGTTACATAGGTAATCGCTATAAAAGAGCATACTATATTACGCAACAAAATCTATAAGACAAAAAGCACATTACTCTAAGTTGCTTATTTTTACCTATACTCCCTTAGTGTAATACTTTTCAGGATTAGACTATGATTAAAAAGTCGCATTTTGAAGTCTCTATATTATTGTTTTTTATTGTGTTTTTGTTTTCTTTGCCGGTAAATGCGGTTAACTGGTTAATGCTGCAGGGTACAGAGC
Source organism: endosymbiont of Galathealinum brachiosum (assembly GCA_003349885.1). NCBI lineage: Bacteria > Pseudomonadati > Pseudomonadota > Gammaproteobacteria > endosymbiont of Galathealinum brachiosum. The sequence goes on from QFXC01000004.1 coordinate 87,379, forward strand.
CTGAAAAAGTAACACATCGGGCATTTGTGTTTGTTCAGCCAAGTTATACACGGGATTTGAGTGGTGAAATAACGGCCGGTCCTAATGCGGGTAAACCTGTTGTGGGTACGACAGTTGCCCCCTGGTTTGATGATGATTCTGCATTACATTTCAGGCGTGCAAGAGCGGGTGTCCGTGGGAATTTTACCGGAATGGCGCGTAATGAATTCACCAGTAAAATGAACTACTTCTTACTTGCGGAGTTTGCTCCCAATCTTTTGACTTATGATTTTCTAGGCTCTCGTCAGAGGGTTCTGGCAGCTGATCATATAAGTGTTACCTCAAACCATATTAATGGTGCACGTTTAAGATTCGGATTATTTAAAACTCCGGGGTTAGAAGAAACCTATCAGGGAATAGTTGCTCAGGATTATATCGAATTCACTGATTTTGCTGCACGAGAAGTGCTTGAACGTTTTACTACGGGAAATACCCGTACGTCTCCCAGTGGCGGTACTAATTCAAGTATTGGTACACCTGTAACAGAGAGTAATGGCTTTAATGGAGCCAGAGACTGGGGTATACAGGTTTTTGATAGTTTTAAACAGCAGGAGTGGGATTTTTCTTATGCTTTTATGCTCGGCAGGGGGGCGGGAATTTATGAGTCAGACAGGCCTCAGGACCCACTTGAGCAGTATTATTATTTGTCGGCTGAGCAGAATCTTGAAGGTGGTAAAGGCCCCTGGAAACACGGCATGAAATATTATGCCTGGTTACAAAAAGGGGTAAGGGTCTTTGAAACAGACCCGTTACAACAGGAATTTGATCGTTTGCGATATGGCATTGGTTTACGAAGTCAGGGGCCGTTATTTGGTATGAAAGCCAGGCAAAGGTTTGATGTTGGTTATATGGTGGCTGACGGAATGGTGTTTGTAGGGCCAGCTGGTGGGGTGAAGGGCGGTAATATAATGATTGCTGCAGAAGATGGAAATCGCTCTCAGGCCTTTAGTGTAGATTATGGGCACTTCGTAGCACCTAAGTGGGAGCTCATGTTGCGTTGGGATAAACATGAGTTACTACATGAAACAGATGATGTTGTCTGGACTGAAGGGGACGCAAGAAATATCACAACGATGACTTATGGTATTCAGCATCATTTTACAAAAAAATTGAAGTTAGCATTTAACTTCATTGATAAAAAAGTAACCGCACCAAATGAACCTAATCCTGTGGTACAAAATGTAGTGGGTAGTGTGGGAAACCGTTATAGCTTACAGTTAACCTGGATACATTGATTTTCATTACTGTTTTAATAAACCATATAGGTCTTTCGGGTTATCTATATCAGGAATTAAATCCACTTTTGTTCCACAGTCTAGTTCTTCAGAAATTTCATAAATGACTTTTAGTATGGAGTAATCTTCAATAGCAAATCCAACCGAGTCAAATATGGTGACTTCATGATTATTTTCACGCCCCGTTTTTAAACCGTTAATTATTTCCCATAGCTCAGCATGAATATAACTTTCATCCAGCTGTTGTATTTCACCTTCGACTAAACTTTGTGGGCTATATTCAACAATCAGTTTGCTATTTTTTAACAGTGATGTCCCTAATTCTGTTTTGCCAGGACCATCTCCTCCCATGGCATGAATATGTGTACCACGTGCCACATTTTCTTCACTAAACAGAGTGGCGTTTTTATTTGCCGCTGTGACAGTAATGATTATATCTGCATCAGAGATTGCTTCAATTGCCGAAGTACAGCAGGTTATCTGCTTGAAATTTTCAGATAAATTATTAGAAAACTTATTCATCGCATCTGTATCTATATCAAAAATATTGACCTGTGAAATCGGTAATACAGATTGCATTGCAATTGCCTGAAATTCAGATTGAGCACCACATCCAATAATAGCCAGCTTAGTGCAGTCTTTACGAGCCAGAAATTTAGCCCCCAGTGCGGCAACCGCAGCGGTACGAATGGCAGTTAAAAATGTCATTTCGGTAATCATTAGCGGGTAGCCTGTTTTTACATCTGCCAGCATGCCCATTGCTACTACACATAAATTACCTTCAGCAGTATTGTTCGGGTGGCCATTAACATATTTAAAACTATAAAATTCATCATCGGAGCAGGGCATTAATTCAATCACTCCGTGTTTATAGTGAATAGCATGTCTGGGTGATTTATAGAACGTATGCCATTGACTGAAATCTTCTTCTAACTGTTTTATTAATCGTTGGTAAAATATTGTCAGACCAATGTTATGTATTATTGATTTAATAGCGGAAATATCAAGTAGGCGCATTTTCAGCTCCTTTAATTCAGGTACCCTTAAGTATAGTTTGTACAGTGATGTGTTTCCTGATATTGGGGGGGTGATATATCACACTTGTAGAATTTTTTTACTATAATCCAGAGGTGTATTTTAAATTTTATAAGCCCATTTAATGTTTGATTTTATGTGTATTAATAACAAATTAGCTGGATTTCTATTTTTATCTACCTTATCTCCGTGTCTACTTGCTGCAGATATGGATGATTTTCTTGATATGTCATTAGAACAGTTGGTTAATGTTGATGTGTTCACAGCTTCAAAAAAACTTGAAAAAGCAGATACGGCACCATCAACAATTTATGTTGTAACTGAAGAAGAAATTAGTCGAAACGGCTATTACACGTTGGAAGATGTGCTTGAAAATATCCCTGGCGTTTCAACAATCAACTCAGGCTTCTTTCTATTTGGTGGTCAACGGGGGTTTTTAGGTAATTTTTCTCAAACCCTCATCCTTATAGACGGTCGTGAAATGCAAAACTTACTTGCGGCTGAAACTTTTATAAGTAATCAGTTTTCAACTCATAATATTAAACAGGTTGAAGTTATTAATGGTCCCGGTTCCGTTTTATATGGTGCAAATGCATATGTTGGTGTGATTAATATTATTACAAAACAGGGAGACAAAGAATTTAATGACGTTGAAATTTCTCTTGATGCGGGTACGCAGGATACGAATGCCTATAGTGCTGTTTTTGCTAAATCGTATGGTGATTTACGCATAGCGGGCAGTGTCAGAGTAGCATCATCTGATAACTGGGATTTTTCAGAGTTTGTAAATGATACTCAAAATTTTTCAGAAGGGTTTCCTGTTATTGTTCAAAATGGGAATAATGCGTTAAGCCCGGGAGAAGGTTATAGAAACACAGGTAAAGCAATTCCGCTTTCATTTCGTATAGATTTTAAAGAATTTTATTTTGGTTTTGAGTCTTACAATCTGCAAAGTGGTAAAGGTCTTGAAAATGTGGCGCTTGATTATAATGCGCAGGAAGATGTGCGTGAGTTTGAAAATCAGTATATTGGATGGGATCATGACCTGACTGAAACAACACATATAAATTTAGAATATCAGCATTACAGGGAAAAATTATGGGGTACCAATTATAGCTATGACCAGAGTATATTTGATGATCTGGTTGCCAATGGTCGTGACCCGAATGCACCATTAACGGATGAAGAAATCCATGAAGATTTTGTCCTGTATTACTCTCAGGAAAATAGCAGTGGATCAGAACGACACAGATTTAATGCCCAGATCGACACGATGATTGCTAATGACTGGTCACTAATTGCAGGTTACACCTTTGATCAGCTTGACGTACTGGGAGTCGCTATTTCACGGGATGATCCGGTACCTGCTTTTGATGAAACGGTTTCATTTGATAATGCTCTGAGGCGGCCTTTTTATAAAACAGATAAGCATTCACTGTATGCTCAGCTCAAAAAATCATTCTTTGATAATGTATTACATATGACATTAGGTGGGCGTGTAGACGATCAGGAAATATATGGAGCTATAAACACATTCAGAGGTGGGCTGGTTTTTCAGGCAACAGAAAGCACCAATTATAAGTTGCTCTATGGTCAGGCATTTAGAGAGCCTAATATTTTTGAACAGGGTGCCAATAATGATCCGGATAAACCCTTTAATGATGATTTAAAACCCGCAACTATTGATACTTATGAGCTGGCAGTAAATCATCGTATTCATAGGTCATTAAAAGCACAGTTGGTGTTTTTTCATAGTGTAGCAACAGATCTATTGAAACCAGCCAGTACAGTAGATTTTGTAAATTCAGGTGAAAAAATCGTCTCAGAAGGGCTTGAATCGCAGATATTTTATAAATATAAGTCTTTTTCAGGTGACCTGTCATATACCTATACCAATCCGGAAGATGTCGTTATCAATGGGGAAACTATAAAATCTCTGAATATTTCTGATCATAGATTAAGTTTGGGGCTAAATTATGATGTGTTAAAGGCAGTTCGGCTAAATGCACGAGTTAATTATTTTAGTGATCTACAGGCTGAGCATGGAAATCCTGATATTGAAGAAGTTATTGATATCAGTAGTGCTACACAGCTAGATCTTACATTGTCGACCCGGCACTTCAACTATGAAGGTTTGAAGCTGAGTTTTATGCTGACAGTAAAAAATGCACTTAATGAAGAACAATATCTGCCCAATGTCAGAAATGGTGGTCCCATGCAATTTTTGCAGCCAGGAAGGCAGATTATATCCCGCCTTAGTTTCATGTTTTAGTTGCTTGTATTCATTGATTTTTAAGGAAATATACAAATATTGAACTAAACTTATTACAACCTTCTCCCCCCGAGAATTAATGCGAGATATAGATCGTCAGGATGATATAGAAATTATGGAAGTTCTCGATAAGTACTTACTGAAATTTAGATTCATTTATTTTATTAGCAGTTTATTTCTGGCCACATATGGCTCTTCTGCCCTTGCTGATTCCACATCCTCTAAACAAACGATTAAAGCACTGTATATTCCATTGGCAGATCATTATGCTGCTCTTGTGGCTTATGATCGATATGCCAGTCAGATGAAATTTGCCGATTTTCAGATTGAACAGATGAAAAACTGGGATTTATTACGTGCTTATTTCCAGTCCGGTGATGTAGATATGGCATTTGTAATGAGCCCTCTGGCAATGGATATGTTTATTGAAAAACCACATTTTCGCTGGATAGGATTAATGCATCGAGATGGAAATGCCTTGGCGATAAATGACCTGATAAATGAGCAGGTTAATCTAGCCGAAAAAAGAACAGATCGTAAGCCTGATGACAGTGTCGCGCTAACTTTAAAAAGGCTTTATCTTGAAACAGGTAAATCTATAGAAATTGCAATGCCACACCTAAAAGCAACTCACAGTGTTGTATTGTATCGTTACCTTAAAGAGCACGGTGTGAATATCAGTTTTACACGGTATGAAGAGGCTCCTGTAACGGCAATATCGGTTGCACCGCCAAAATCACCTTCATTTATTAAAGCAAAAAGTAATCGTAATCAGGCGGCAGCATTTGAGCAGTCATTACCCTGGGCTGATATTGTAGAAACTTCAGGATACGGTCATGTGGCATGGTATTCAAAGGATGTAATGCCCTGGAAAAATGGTCATGTTGAATGTATCTCCCTTGCAACAGATAAAGCAATAAATGAAAAGAATAAAGCGATAAAAGAAGTAACCCGTTTTATTCAAAAAGCAGGTGAAGATATAGAGATAGCCAGATCAGAAGGTGGAATAAAATTAGAGAGTATCGTTAAAATAATACGTAAATATATTCCGGCTCATAGTCGGGAGGCCATTATAGCAAGTCTTGACCCTGAATTACGGGTGATAAACTACCAGCATCTGAATGTAGATAAGGCAGGTTTAAAGCAGATAATGGATCTGGCTTTAGAGGGAGGTATTATAATGAAGCCGGTTGATATAGAGAGTTTTTCAGATACCCAGTTCGATATTAAAACCATAGATAAATGATTAAAGCGTATGAATAAAGTTAAGACTAAGAAAAAATATGGATCGCTCAGAAATAGTCTGATCCTGTCTTATTTATTAATTGGTCTTATACCGCTTATATTTATCTCATGGTTCAGTTATCAACAATCAAAATCAAGCCTGACATTAGCAGCAAAAGATAAATTATTACATTCATCCAATCAAACTTCGAAGTTTATTAACAACTGGTTTTTTTATCGATTTACAGATTTAAATAGTCTGGCTGAGTCAAAAAATAACTCTATTATGCTGAAACAACTGTCTGACGGTTTCAAAGAAAGTGGGGAAGAGTTATCTGAATATGTGAAAAGTTACGACTGGATGAAACGTGTCGGTTTAAGCAGAAATGATTTAATACCATTTAGTCGTCGGTATGGATATGTATATGATTTGTTTTTAATCGATAATGAAGGAAATGTTTTGTATAGCGTTGCCCGTGAGTCTGATCTGGGTACTAATTTGTTTACCGGGTTTTTTTCAAATACAAAATTTTCAAACACAGTAAAACAGACCTTGAAAACTGGTGAAAATGCATTCTCTGATTTTGAAAGATATAAACCATCAGAAAATATATTAACCGCATTTATCTCAGCTCCATTACTGGATGATTTAGGTGATAAAATTGGTGTGTTTGCTATTCAGATAAAATTAGATGTTCTAATGGAACATTTATCTGGAGTTTCTAATAAACTTGATGCAGGTGATGCAGGTGATGCAGGTGTTTTACATCAGTATCTAATTACACACAATGGTGAATTAAGAAGTGCTTTGCATGGAGGGGATGAAAAAGAAATTCTTAATCGTATGATTAAACTTGAGCATTATGGAGATAAAACCAGTAGTCATAATCATAATGTTTTTAAACCACATATTTATATTGGCCCAAATAATAAAGAGTATATAGGGGTTAGGAAACAGATAAAAATAAAAAAAGAAAATTATTTTCTTGTCAGTGAAGTACAGACGAGTGAAGCTTTTTCTTCAGTTAATGAGCTGGCAAAAATTCAAATTTTACTCGTTTTAAGCAGTATTGTTTTCATTGTGGCTTTTGCTTACTTTAGGTCGTGCCGTATTACTAGCCCCATATCTGAATTGGCTAAAGTTAGTGAAGAAGTTGCGTTGGGCAAAACAGATAAAATGGTTAATATAAGTTCGAATAATGAAATAGGACAGTTGGCCGAATCATTTAATCATATGTTAGATATTCGTTTAAGTCATGAGCAATCACTAATTGATAGTAAAGAAAAAATCAATCAAGCATTAGATGATCTAAAACAGCAGAAGTTTGCACTTGATCAGCACTCAATAGTCGCAATTACAGATGTTAAAGGGACTATTATATTTGTAAATGATTTGTTCCTTGATATTAGCGGATATAGCAGAGGTGAGTTAATAGGGAAAAATCATCGTTTATTAAAATCAGGTTTACATGATGAGTATTTTTTTAAAGCTATGTATAAGCAACTGATTAATGGTGAAGTTTTTCATGCCGAGATTTGCAATAAAGCTAAAGATGGTCATTTGTACTGGGTTGATACTACCATTGTTCCGTTTATGGATGAGAAGGGAAAACCTGAAAGTTACATTGCGATTCGTACCGATATTACAAACCAGAAACAGACTGAAGAAGAACTCATAAAAGCAATCGGAAAAGCGGAACAGGCGGTTGTTGCAAAAAGCGAATTTTTAGCCAGTATGAGTCATGAAATACGCACGCCGATGAATGGTGTGCTCGGCATGTTGAGTTTGTTAATAAATACAGAGCTTGATGAAGATCAGTTGCACCGGGTTAAAATAGCCCAGTCCAGTGGACAGTCATTGCTCGCATTAATAAATGATATTTTAGATTTTTCAAAAATTGAAGCTGATAAGCTGGACCTTGAAATAATTGATTTTAATTTACGAGGCATGTTAGGTGATTTTGCAGAAGCTATGGCTTATACGGCTCAGGCTAAAAATCTGGAGTTAGTTCTTGATGTTACTAATGTTGAAGAGTCTCTGGTAAGAGGTGATCCGAGTCGATTAAGACAAATATTAACCAATCTGGTGGGTAACTCGATTAAATTTACATCAGATGGTGAAATAGTCGTGCGGGTTGAAATGCAGGAGAGCGATGATGAAACATTGCTGGTTTGTTTTTATATCAGTGATACTGGAATTGGAATACCAGAAGAAAAGTTAGAAAAATTATTTGATTCATTCAGTCAGGTTGATACCTCAACAACGCGTAAATATGGTGGAACAGGTTTAGGGCTCGCAATCGCTAAGAAGTTATGCCTTTTAATGGGGGGGGATATATCTGTTGAAAGTGAAAAAGATAAAGGCAGCTTGTTCAAGTTTTCAGCTAAGTTAAAGAAAAGTAATAAATCACAACAGGTACTGCCTAAAATCGATATCAAAAAACTTAATTTACTTATAGTTGATGACAATGCAACAAACTGTGAAGTGTTAAGGGGGCAGCTTGAGCATTGGGGGGCAACGGTTGTTGAAGCACATAGCGGTAAGCAGGCTATACAAATATGTAATGATAGATTAATAGATAAAGAAGCTAATGTGTTTGATATTGCTTTTCTTGATATGCAAATGCCAGAAATGGATGGCGAAGAGTTAGGCAGACACTTTATAAATGATACACGTTTTAAAGATATGAAACTTGTGATGATGACATCAATGGGTTTTCAGGATGATATTAATAAATTTGGTGAACTTGGCTTCAGTGCGTACTTCCCTAAACCTGCCACAACGTCTGATTTGTTTAATGCACTGGCTGTCGTTGCTGCGGGTGGTGCAGCATTACATAATGCAGTACCACTTGTTACCCATGAGTATTTGCAGACATTATCAACCAATGATGAGGGAGAAAAAACGCGTTATATATGGCCTGAAAATTCTCGAATATTACTGGTTGAAGACAATCATGTAAACCAGTTGGTTGCGCAGGGAATTATTAACAATTTTGGTCTTGCGCTTGATGTAGCTAATAATGGCCTGGAAGCATTACATTGCTTAAATGAATCCCATATTTCAGATTTGTATGACATTATTCTTATGGATTGTCAGATGCCAGAAATGGACGGTTATGAAGCGACACGTGCAATTCGTGAAGGTAAGGGTGGTGATGAATATAAGTCCATACCTATAATAGCTATGACAGCCAATGCTATGCAAGGTGATAAAGAAAAATGTCTGGCTGCCGGTATGAGTGATTATTTACCTAAACCTATTGACTCAGATAAATTATTAGAAAAATTGAGTCTTATATTGTCGAATGAAATGAAGGCTTCAATTTTAGAACCTGTCACGGAAGATGATATTAAGAATGTTTCTGATGATTCAATGATCTGGGATAAAGAGGATGCACTAAACAGGGTGCTGGGTAATCTAGAACTTTTTAAAACAATAATAGAAATATTTATAGACGAAACCCCGGGCCGTATGAGTGAGTTGCAAAAAGCTGTTCAATCTGATGACTGTGATTTATCATCAAAAGTAGTGCATAGTATTAAAGGGGTTGCGGCTAATGTTAGTGCAAAACAATTATATAAAATTGCCGCAGAACTGGAAGCGAGTGCAAGACAGGATGATTCAGATGCAGTGAAATTACTTTTACCTGAATTGCAAAGTGCGAGTCATCAGGTATTGAAATTGTTTAACAATTATCTTGAAACTAACCCATAAAATAATATTTCATTTAAATATAACGTAATATTAATCACTGTTTATAAATTGGCCAACATTTTAGAAAGCACTTCTTTTAATTGTTCAAGTGATAAAGTTCCCATCAGAAATGCCATATAACCTGTAATCTCACTTGTGCTTAATGTCAGGTCTATTCGAATAAACAGGGCAGTATCATTTTTGTTTTCGGAGACATTTAACAAATCAAGAGGTTTTGATAATTCAAATACGGGTAAATTCATTTTGAATTCTGCATCCAGCCCTTCTGCAAAAGAACCTATGCATGCATTCAAAACGATATTGCCAATTTCAGAAAAAGCCTCCTGTTGAAGTTCAGCAATTGTCTCATCAGGTAAATCCTGCCCCAATAATTGACGTACAATCTCCAGGCTATTGTCTTCTGGAAATAACAGCATGGATTGAGCAGAGAATGGGCCACTTAACGTTTGTGAAACACTGCAAATAGTTGTGTCTGATCCAAGTCTGACAGCGAGTTCTGCAACAGATAAAAACTCAATATGAGGTACAGACAACTGTATTTCCTGTTTTACCATAGTGCTTAATGCAGCGGCAGCTTTACCTACACCTAAATTAAACATTTCAGTGAGCATATCCAGTTCAAGTTCAGTTAACTCAATAGTTTTAGGCATTAAAATGCTCCAGCATCGTTGAGATACAGGTTTCGCTAATGGGTTTATTTATGCACTTAGCACCAATTTGTTCAGCTTTTTTATGTGTGGCATCCTGAATGTTGGCAGTTAAGAGGGCGTATTTAGCTTCAGGTCGTCTGTTTCTCATTTCAGTGATAAATTCTATACCGTCCATATTTGGCATGTTGTAATCAACTGAGAAAAAATCAATCATTTTTCCTTCAGCCAGTTCCAGTGCCTCCTTACCATCTCCTGCCTCTAAAATATTCATTTCAGGTTGCTTGTCTATTACAATGGCTTTGATCATCATTCTAGATACTTTACTATCATCAACAATCATCAGGGTTTTATCGTCTGGCATTTTATTCACCTTTATTTTGGTAGTCTAGAAGAGCTGATTTAGTCTGCCCGTATTCATTAATTACTATTTCAATTGTTTTTCTTATTTCAGAATTATCCGTACCATTGCGACACATGTTTTCAAGCGTTAAAGCATGAGCTGATATTATCTCTGCACCTACATTTAAACTGCTGGATTTCATACTATGTGCGTATCTTTCAAGTGTAGAAAAATCTTCTTTATCAAATAGCTCTATCATGCTGTATATCATTTCATCAGACTGTTCAATATAGGCAGGAATCAATTCATCAAATACTGCACCAATTGCAGCTTTCATAGTTGAAAGAGTTTCATAATTAAGAGGGCTTTTGCCTGTATCGACTTTAGATTCAGCATGAGCAGTTTTTTCAAACTCATTGCCATCAACAGTATTTTCAGTCGAACTTAACCATTTAGATAAAATAGATGTGAGTTGCTTGCGGTTAAATGGTTTTGCAAGATAATCGTTCATGCCAGCAGATTCGCATTTTTCTCTATCAGATGAGAGGGCATTTGCAGTTACAGCAATTATGGGTAAATTTTTATCTGATTCTCTAATTATTCGAGTCGCTTCAAATCCATCCATAATGGGCATCTGGCAATCCATCAATATAATGTCGTATTTATTCTTTTTATATTTATCAATAGCCTCCTGACCATTGTTGGCAATATCAACTGTTATATCAAAGTCAGACATTAAACCAGTCGCGACTTTCTGGTTAATTAATATATCTTCAACTAACAAAACATGACCCTGTAATACAGGTCTGTTTTTTTCTGTTTCCTGCTCATCCTCGATTACCGAATGTCTGGTTAAGAAACGTTCATTCTTTTTATCATTAATATCAATGCTTAAAACACGACTCAGGGTTTTATATAATAACTCACTAAGAATAGGTTTTGTGAGATAAGCTAAAAAGCCAATTTCATTAAATTTTGCGGCATCACCGAGACCGGTTGCCGAAGTCAGTAGAACAAGAGGTGTGTTTTTTAATTCATCATTCGCAATTATGTTAATACCCAGCTTATCACCACTTAGTTCAGGCATCATATTGTCTATAATAACAAGTTGATATTGCTCATTAGTTCTTTTAGCAGTGAGCATAAGCTCTATGACATCGTGAGGGTTGAGCGTTTTATCAACTATCATGCCGAGTTTAGTTAACTGTTCATTCAGTATCTGTAAATTAATAGGGTTGTCATCTACAATCAGTACCTTCACATTGTTTAAATCAGCTTTCTCAAGTTTTTCAGGTGCTTCTGTTTCCGTCAGGCTTAAATCAATCCAGAATTTAGAGCCTTTACCTGGCTCACTTTCTACGTCTAAAGATCCATTCATTAATTCGATTAACTGTTTACTAATAGCTAAACCCAGGCCTGTACCACCATATGTTCTGCTGGTGGAGCTATCGGCCTGAGTAAATGATTCAAAAATTCTGTCTTTCTGTTTGTTGCTCAGACCAATACCTGTATCTGATACTGATATGTTAATGTTTTTTTCTTTATCTTTATTAAGTTTTACTTCTATTACTACCTGACCCGTATCGGTGAATTTAATGGCATTTCCTATGAGGTTGAGCATTATCTGCCGTATTCTACCTGCATCACCATTTACATATTCAGGGCAATCAGTATGGAAATAAAATATTAATTCAATGCTTTTTTCTTCAGCTTTAACCAGTAATAGTCGAGTAACATCATATATTGTACGTTCCAGATTAAATGTATATGAATCGATATCCAGTTTGCCGGCTTCAATTTTAGAATATTCAAGAATGTCATTAATGATTTCTAAAAGAGAAGAGCCTGATTCTGAAATGGTACTAACAATATCTTCCTGTCGATAATCAAGTTTAGTTTCCTGCAGAAGTTCAACCATGCCTAAAACACCATTCATAGGTGTTCTTATTTCGTGACTCATGGTGGCCAGGAAGTTGCTTTTTGCTTCTGCTGCCATTTGTGCTTCATTTTTAGCATTAATTAACTCGTTTTCATTACGTAATCTTTCAGTGTCATCTCTTATGATTGCTGAGTATTTTACTTTTCCGGAAATTGTCATTTCACTAACTGATAAATCCATAGGGAATACCGAGCCATTTTTTTTAAGCCCACTTACATGCCTACTGCTACCAATTACATTTTTATTTCCTGTTTCCTTATAATCTGATAAATATCTATCATGATTTTCATGATAGGGAGAGGGCATTAGGATATTTACGTTTTTTCCTAATACCTCCAGTTTAGAATAACCAAATAATATACAGGCCGAGTTATTTATATTTTCAATAGTTCCTTTTTCGTTAATTGAAATTAAACCATCAACCAGTGAGTTCATCATAGTCCTGTTTCGAACTTCACTGGCCTCTAATGATATTTGTGTTTTTTTTCTGAATTTTGCCTGTGAGTCAGCATCTTTAAAGGCATGAAACACACTGATGCATAAACCGGTTAATACGCACAGGTAGCTGAGTTTTTTTAGTAAATGTGCCATATCAAATTGAACATCAAATAAGCTGCTTGAGTAGGGCATTACTATAAGTTGAGATACAAGGTTAACGATTATTGTCAGTATCAACCAGTGAGTAAAAATATTTGTACGCCAGTCACCCTGTTTTAAAAAACCAATTAGAGCCAGTGCAAAAAAACTTGCAGGTATAAGCTCAGCGGGACGATAGAAAAAAGCATCTTCAAAATAACCGCTTGGTAATGGTATAAATGCAAAAAACAGAAAACTACAGAGAGTCGTTATAAGTATGAAGCCATAGACCATCCTGGGAGATAGTTTGTTGACTACTTTGTTTTCAGATTCCCATTTCAAAATAAAATAAAGTAAAAGAACAACAATGGATAAAAACATTCGGGAAGCTAACCAGCTCCAGGGAATCAGGGAAGGCAAATCTGAAGGCAGAAAAGCTTTAAACCAGATTGAACTTACAACAGCGTGATAACCATCTAATAAACTAACGCCAATAAAACCAGAACCCAGCACAAGAAACTCGGTACCACCTCGACTATAAAAACGAACAAGTGCTAGTAATCCAACAAATAGTGCGAGCACCGTTGCTAACATCTCCATTAATGTATGAAGGTATGCGCTGCCTTGCCAACTGGAGCCACTTAACATAATGGAGCCGAGCGAAAGCACTATAGCTACAGTCATATATGATTGTATGCGTTTGTTTTTTATTTCCATAAATAATGAGGGGTCAGTTTTTATGTTTGATTGATTAAGCATAGGACATAAATTGCTATTAAGTACTGATTTATATGATAATTTTTTTGTTATTTAACCTTTGTTTTTATGTGCTTTTATTGGATGAATCATATTTTTAATATAGATTTCTCTAGTGATGAATATGTTGTTAATTTGAGTGAGTATAATGGGCATTTTTGTTTTTCGCTCCCTGCGTGCATTACATCACGTTGAAGTGCGTTCACAATAAAACGCCTGATGAGAGGTCTTGATCACCGAAAGACTATTAACCTGATTTTCGCATTGAACTAGAATTGAATGAGGCTCTATGCACGTCTGTCGAGCAGGAGCATCGTTCTATCGCTAATATGGTTAAAGGGCTGATTCGTGGCTATTGCGAACACAACGAGATAGAAATTCAAGAAGTGCAGTATTTCATCTAGCACAAAAACAAAGACGAAGATCAAAAAGAGGGGGCAGATACATGCCGAAACTGGACTTCAAGGGCAAGAAATTCGCTTACAACGGCTGCTTTATTTTATAAACCCATAAAAATTATTATACCGACTCGAAGTGTAAAGAATTATTGAATCTTGTAAGGAAACCTTTATAAGATTGTGGTTTTTTACAGTTTTATGTGGGATAGATAAATGAATGTCATTACAACATGTTGATTTCATTGTGATTTATATTTCTTGCATAGAAATTGCTAGGCATAAAAATGGCTTTTGTATAGACGTGCTGTATGTCTAGGCCGCACCAAAAAGAAAAAAATGAAAAAACAATTTCTAGGTAAGATGTATCTGTGGTTATGTGTTTGTTTTTTAACCAGTAATGTTAATGCGGCTATTACAGGCGATTTAGAATTAATCGACAGCAGTGGTAATGTCGCTGCAACTTACCAGTCAGGTGATGATGTTCGCGTTCGAGTCACGGATGCAGATGGTAATGCTGATGCCGGCGTTGTCGAAGCCCTAACGGTTCGAGTTACATCCGAAACAGAAGATACCGGCACACCTTATAGTGCCAGCACACCAGTTGCCGGCGCATCCAACAGTGGTGATGGTAGTCTTACTATTCTTAAAACCAGTTACGATACCAAAACAGAAAACTGGACGTTAACGGCGGTTAGTCAAACCAGCTTTTTAGTGACCGGTTCTGTCTCGGGTAATCAAACCCAGCAATACACCGTTGGCTCTGAAAGTTATTCCACCAGTAATAATGAAGTCACCTTTAGAATTGATCAGGGCACGATCAGTTTTTCAATTGGTGATAGTTTTACTTTTTCAACGACTGCCGGCACGATTGTTTCTGAAACAGTGACCTTAACTGAAACAGGAATTGACACCGGTATCTTTGAAGGCAGCATTCCTTTAGTTGAGTCTGTAACACCTAGTGCGTCCGATAATAATTTAGATGTGAACTCAGGTGATTTAATCACGGCATTTTATGACGATGCGATTGGTGATTGGGGTGATGCGGTTCAGGTACGCAGTACGTCTTTATATTCTGCAACCGTTATTGCTGGTGCAACCATTTTAGCGGATACCGTTTGGACGGCCGCGAACAGTCCTTATTTAATTACGGGTGATGTCACAGTAAACAATGGTGTGACCTTAACCATACTTGAAGGTGTGCGTGTTTTATTCCTGGCCAACAGTGATGATCAAATCTCCGGTGATGAACCTTATGACAGTGAGTTGATTGTTAACGGCACATTAAATGTTGCAGGCACAGTTGATAATGGCGTTGTATTTACCAGTAGTAATCGTGAACCGGTAACGGGTGAGTGGGGTGGTATTCGTATTAATGGTGATAATGCCAGTTTTAATTACGCAACGATCGAATACAGTGCTTATGGTATTTATGCGTATGGATTTGGTACTAATAGCAGTTTGGTGATTTCAAACAGTATTATTCAACAAAATGGCAGTTATGGTTTACGCAATATGCAAGGTTACTCTGAGGGAGTTGTTTCTATTGCTGATAGTCAGATTATTAATAATAAGGGTTATGGGATTTATAGTAATGGTGACTATGATGCTTGGACAATTACAGGTAATACTATTTCTGGGAATGCAGGGATGGGTTTGTATTTATATAGGACAGCAGATGTTGTTATTTCCAATAATACTATCTCTGATAATTTAGGTGGTGGTTCACAGATATCTAGTGTAAGAGATGGTTTTGAGTATAGTAATAATGTTCTTTCCAATAATGGTAATAATTGGGCTTTATATTTTTACAATGGTGCTAGTTTAAGTTCAGATGTCTGGATGACAGATAGTCTTTTGATTGCAGGAAATACGATTACGAATGATGTTTTAACGGGATGTTGCTCTGGTGGTAGTCACGGAATGATTATTAATGATCAGGGTATAGCAGATGCGACTATTACTAATAATATAGTTAGCGGTGGTTATTCTGGTATCGTGGTAGATAATAGTATAAATAACGTTCAGCCGATTATTAATAATAATACGATAACGAATGTTAGGGATTATGGATTACAGATTTCAGGAAAAGTTATTCCAATACTTGCTGGTAATGTATTGGACGGTAATGGGTATGGTTTTTATGTTTATTATAATGATGTCAATGGTAATGGTGATTTCTCTATTAGTAATAACATTATTATCAATAGCACCTATGATGGAATTACAATTGGTGGTTATGCGAAGCCAATTATCAACAATAATGATATTTATGGTAATGGTGGTTATGCAATTAGAAACAACACCACGTTTGAAATAGATGCGAAGAATAACTGGTGGGGTGTAGCTGATACGGCTGAAATAAATAATGGCACCAATCCACAAAGTTTAAGTTTTATTTATGATAATAATAGTGACGCCGGTTTAGGCTTTGTTAATTATGCCGGATGGTTGAACGAAACTTATGCAACGGGAGCACCTGTATCGCTTTCAGTTACAGGCACCTTAGAGTTAATTGACAGCAATGGTAATGTTGCAGCCACCTACCAATCAGGTGATGATGTTCGCGTTCGCGTAACGGATGCCGATGGTAATACCAATGCAGGTGTTGTCGAAACTCTAACCGTTCGAGTTACATCCGAAACAGAAGACACCGGCACACCTTATAGTGCCAGCACACCGGTTGCCGGCAGTTCCAACAGCGGCGATGGTTCGCTTACTATTCTTAATACCAGTTACGATACCAAAACAGAAGACTGGACGTTAACGGCGGTTAGTCAAACCAGCTTTTTAGTGACCGGTTCTGTCTCGGGTAATCAAACCCAGCAATACACCGTTGGC